>PLSP01000072.1 GCA_003165195.1 Candidatus Bathyarchaeota archaeon
TTCAAATATTTATCTGATTAGCTATAAGTACCTGCCAGCTATGATTTTTCAACTTCTAAGGCTGGAACTTAAAATAATAAGGTAAAAGAATATATTTGTTGACTTATCACTGTTATTTTTTAACTTGAACGCATAACTGGCGAAAATATGAGTTTAACAGAAAAAATTCTGAGTCTTAAAAAAGAAAAAAAAGCACTCATATTAGCTCATAATTACCAGCGGGCTGAAATCCAAGACGTCGCCGACTACGTAGGTGACAGCATTGAGCTTAGCCGAAAAGCTGCTCAGGAAAAGGACGCCGAAATGATTGTTTTCGCCGCCGTCGACTTCATGGCAGAATCAGCCGCAATCCTAAACCCCGCCAAAAAAGTTCTCTTGCCCTGTCTGGGCGCGCGTTGCCCTATGGCGCAGATGGTGACAGCTGACGAAATCAAACGGGCTAAAAGCAAATATCCCAACGCGCCAGTAGTTATGTATGTAAATACGTTGGCTTCCAGCAAAGCCCTATGCGATGTCTGCTGTACTAGCGCGAACGTCGTAGAAGTCATCGAATCCCTAGACGCAGAAACAATCCTCTTTGGCCCTGACCGCAACCTCGCTCAATATGCTGCTGAAAAAACCGGGAAAACTCTAATACCTGTGCCGGAATTCGGGTTCTGCCCAACACATTTGCTATTCCAACCTGAAGACGCTACCGTTCTAAAGATGCAGCATCCTGACGCAACAATTATGGTTCATCCTGAATGCAGCGGGGAAATGCGCAAAGTCGCAGACTACGTTGGCAGCACCTCAAAAATGTGCCGCTTCGCAAAGGAATCCAACGCCAAAACCTTCATCGTTGGCACCGAAGAAGGCATCCTTCACCGATTGCGCAAAGAAAACCCAGACAAAAACTTCTTGTTGGCTTACCCAGATGCAGTTTGCCCAAACATGAAGCTGACAACTCTTGACCGACTTTACATAGCCCTCAAAGAAGAGAAGAATGTGGTTAAAGTCCCTGAGAACGTAGCTGAAAAGGCCCGGGCTTCGCTAGAACGTATGTTTGAAGTTTAGACGGTTACTATTGTGGTTTTAA
Organism: Candidatus Bathyarchaeota archaeon; assembly: GCA_003165195.1. Taxonomy (GTDB): domain Archaea; phylum Thermoproteota; class Bathyarchaeia; order Bathyarchaeales; family Bathycorpusculaceae; genus Bathycorpusculum. The sequence goes on from PLSP01000072.1 coordinate 1,076, forward strand.
GGATTTTTACGCCTCGCCTTGTCGTTAACTCGTCACTTAAATGGTGAATTTCGGAGGCTTTACCTTTAACGGCGATAGCTTCCAAGCAATCACGTTCGCTTATATGGATATGTAGTGTTGATGTAATTATTTTTGAGTGTTCATGTTGGGTTTCGGTTAATTCGCTTTCAAGGTTTTTAGCATCATGGTCATAAACCATTAAAATTACGCCTGTTTGGATGGTATCTTCTTCTTTGAGCCATTTGCGTTCTGAAACGTAAAGGCGCACGACATCTTGGATCGCTTTGCTACGGCTTTCATACCCCATTTTGCCGATGATTTCATCGAAGTCTTTGAGTAGTTCAGGGGGAAATGTTACACCAACTCGAGTTACTTTAGACATTTCAGGTCGCTCATTGATTGTTGGTGCTTTATACCTAAAAGCTTTTAGATCCGTTAAGATAGGGGCAACGTATTTTTTTAATAGAATTGAAATGAAAGATCCTCTCCCTTGAATGAAAAGGCCTCTACCGTCTGAAGACATGATGTTAACGAACTTACGGAATTAAGGCGCCGAGGAACGCCTGACTTTTAAACTCTGTTGGCTGATGACTTGTAGTTTGATGCATCGACAAGTCCGTTTCTATGTTAAGTTGTTTGACTTGTTGACCTGCGGAAAGATTAAATACAAAATTTTGGGTAGTCTCACCAAAAAAAGAATTAATACTTTTAACGCTGAAAATAACATCCATATTGTTACTGTAAAAATTTACCTGTGGGTAACCATACGGTAAAGGTTGAGCTGTAATCGCTAAAACGTTGGGTTCAGAAGAGAAAATAAGTTCGACTGAATCGACTTGGTAATTTTGCTTAGCAATAAGCTGACATGTTACCTGATGCTGGTCTGCACTGCTTGAATTGGCAGGCGCAGAACTGATACTGAAGAATATAGTTCCAATCACTGTCTGCCCGTCGGTGATGTTTGTGTAGTATGCTTTGTATGAACCGGTGAAACCGCTTTGGACAAAGTTGCCAATGGTTACCTCTTTTGAAACAAAACTTGAATTGACCGTTTGACTGTACTCAAACAATGCGACTGTTGAACTTGCAATAAGGAGAGCTACAAGCATGACGACAATCGGTTTTAAGCCTGTCTTAGTGTTAAAATGCCTGTTATGCGCTTTTTCATTTACATTAGTTTTTGGATTTGCTTTCTCCACTGTTTGGACTGTGAGCAATGCGTCTTTTCCTTGGTCTGAAAGACAATATTTGCCATATTCATCCGTTCTTATCAAGCTGTTAAGCTTTGTTAGATGATGCTGCAGATGACCGCTGCTCTCGATACCTGTCTTTTTCTTCAAATCAGCAAAGCCAAGAGGTTCTTCACTGAGCGCCTTCAAAATAAGTATTCGTGTCGGGTGACCCAATGCATCGAAGACTTCTGCGCGTTGCCTATCATTCTCCACTTGCCTTTTGTCTTCCATCTTCTCTCAACCTTAAGCTGTCATATCCAGTTGCCTATTTAATTCCTTTTTTGTAGACCTTCTTAAGAAGAGTATTTGGGCTCAGTCTAATTTTGTAGACACTAGCAAAAAAATTGTTTTTGTGCAAAAGTGCGATTCTTTGTTAATTGTAACTTTATCAAAGTAAAATCTTTTTTTAACGGTAAAGCTTTAATACTATTCGTAACACGATTTTGCAGGAAAGTGTTACTGAGGGACAACAATGGAGCAAAAACCGTCCTTAAACTTAGCACGCAATGAGAAAATCAAGATAGCAATAATCTTCAGTGTCTTAGTAACCATAACCATCGTCGGCTTCTCAGCGGCCTTTGTCATCGGCAAAATCGCCGTTGTTCTCGCAGGTCTAGGTATAGTTGCCTACGTCTTTGGCTTACGCCACGGCGTTGACGCAGATCACATTGCAGCTATCGACAATACCACAAGAAAACTGATGCAGGAGGGAAAACGCCCCTACACAGTCGGTATGTGGTTTAGTCTTGGGCACTCCACAGTCGTAGTTGCCCTAATAGTCGGTTTAATATTGGCAACACGTGCTGTCGCATCAAGCTTGCCTGCACTCCAAAGCGCCGGCGCCGTCGTTGGAACCATGGTTTCAGGAAGCTTCCTGTGGGTCATCGGCTTCATAAACGCCGTCATAGTAATCGGCCTCTACAAAATTTTCCAAACCCTAAAACAAGGCAGACTAAACCAGCAAGAACTAGACCACTTGCTCGAAAACCGCGGCTTCATGAACCGCTACTTCCGCCCACTATTCAAAATCATAAGCAAACCCTGGCAAATCTTTCCAATCGGCGTCCTATTCGGATTAGGCTTTGACACAGCCAGCGAAGTTGCATTAATCGCTATAAGCGTAGGAATCGGCGTCTCCACCAGCATTCCCATGTACTACGTCCTGATTTTGCCTTTGCTGTTCACATGCGGCATGGTAACTGTAGACACTGCTGATGGCGTTGCAATGCGAGTAGCCTACGGATGGGCATTTCTTAACCCTATACGAAAAATTTACTATAACCTGACTGTTACCGTCATCTCAGTGCTTGTCGCTTGGGCAATAGGCAGTATCGAGCTACTGCAGGTGCTTTCTAACGAACTAAACTTGGGCGGCTGGTTCTGGAGCTGGTTAAACGCACTCAACTTTGAAATGATCGGGTTTGCCATAATTGGCATTTTTGTTGTTTCATGGCTGTTATCGTTGGGGTATTGGCGCTACAAAAAATACGATAAACTTGCCCCGTTCATTCAGCCACAACAACCTTCAATAGGATCAACGTCGGCGTAAAAGAAGCATAAGAATGACCAATCAAAATAAGTTTCCAGAAAAGGTGGAGTTTGCAAGAAAACTTCATGGGCACATTGGACCATACCTTGTCCTCGGCTTAAAAATGGGCGATGCAGCGATAAAAGCCTTGAACATAAATGACATAGAGAGACTTCATCTTAGATCAATGGTTTATGTGCCATTAAATCCTCCATTCTCATGCCTGCTTGATGGCATCCAAGTTTCCACGACCTGCACAGTAGGCAATCAAAGGCTCCAAATCAAAAACGCCAAAACCATACGAGCAACCTTTTTTACTCATGAAACTGCAAAAAAAGCCAAAATAACTTTGACCCAACAACTCAGCGAAAGACTACTGCAAAAGCAGAAGCAAAATCAACTTGACGAGCAATTCGCGTGGGAAATTGCTGAAACGCCTGAAGATAAACTTTTCAATATAACATTGGAGTAACTTTTTCCGACCAATATCATTTTTAGTACCCCAGTGTTGAGGTAACTGAAGAATTATGCAGGACATAGACTTAGCCAAGAAACAGCTTTATGATGAAGATTTGACGCTTGCCATCGTGAAAAATGGGAAGTTGCTTTACCAAACTGATAGCCACCGCATTTCAGGATTCATCTATGCAATCGAAACCTTGGATACGCAGCTCAACGGAGCCTCTGTGGCGGACAAAGTTGCAGGCAAAGCCTTGGCTTTGTTATGCGTTTACTCAGGCATAAGTCAGGTTTACGCAGAGGTACTTAGCCGAAAGGCACAAGCGCTTTTTGAGGAAAACAGTATCGTTTTTCAATACAAACAGTTGGTGGATAATGTGCTTGATGTAAACAAAGCTGGCGTGTGCCCTTTTGAGAAGGCTGCCGCCGATGTTTCTGATCCTAAGGCGTCTTATGGGGTTTTCAAGATGCTGCTTGAGAAAATGAAGCCTTGCAGTTGACCTTTGACCGATTAAAAAGCTCTGCACTTTGGGGTCAAAATTAAAAAGCTTTAACAACATTCCTTTGATTGAAGCCTCTTTCGATGCTAAGACTGAGTAGGTTCAACCTTGCGGTTCGACAATTATATGACAAGGTAGCGTCGCTTAGTACAACTTGGAAGTTCATTCTTATCGCTTTTGTAGCTTTTGTGGTTTTTGCTTGGAGCAAAGGTCCCCCTCCAGGTCAAGACCATTATGTTTGGCTGGCAAGCGCTTTCCTCCATGGTAAACTAGGAATATCAAATACTGGTCTTGAAGAACTTGTTAATTGGCATGGAAATTACTATGTAGTTTATCCGCCGGGACCCGCTGTTCTTTTGATGCCTTTTGTCGCAGTCTTCGGAACAAGCTTTGACGAAAGTATATTATCTATTATTCTTGCAAGCATATCCGTTTCAGCCACTTGGGTTATGCTTAGGAAAGTAGGCGCAAACAAAAACAAGGCTTTGTGGTTGACTATACTCTTTGGTTTTGGAACTTGTTTGTGGTTTACCGCTTCAGTCGGGACATCATGGTACATCGCAGAGGTTGTCGCTGTCCTTTTCTTAACCTCCGCTATTGTGTTAACTTTATATCAAAAAAACTACGCTATTATCGGATTGCTATTGGGCTTTGCTACTTTAGCCCGTCTTACAGTAGTTTTAGCATTTCCCTTCTTTTTGTTTATGGTATATGAAAGAAACCCTTCTTGGAAACCTCGCTTCAAACAAGCGGCTGTCTTCTTAATAGGGTTAGCAATACCCATCATCTTGTACGTTGCTTACAACATTGTTAGATATGGAACAGTTCTTGACATTGGATACAATATAATAATCAAAAACGACCCAAATTATCCTTATGGTCTTTACAGCATTTATTATCTTCCAAAACACATATACGCAATATTCTTTCAAGGACCAATTCTTCTATCTTCTTTTCCGTACTTTAAACCTAACTGGATGGGATTAGGGCTATTCTTCACCACGCCAGCATTTATTTACATATTCAAAGGGCCTTGGAACAGGCTAAGCAAATATGCAATAATAGCCATTTTATGTATCCTTCCTTCACTTGTTTTTCACGGTACAGTCGGATTCACACAGTTTGGCTATCGGTTCAGTCTAGACTTTACACCTTTCTTGATGCTATTGACAGCCAATGGTATGGGCGAAAATCTCGGTTGGAGAGCAAAGGCATTGATAATCTTGAGCGTATTAGTCAATTTATGGGGCATTATAAGCATAATAAAGTTCAACTTTGTAAGCTTCTGAGCTATAGTTGACCCGCTGTCAGTTAAAAGTGATAACATAAACTCTCGAACGGTTTATATCCGCGCAATTTTAAAATAATATGTTAGGAGATAGAAAAAATGAGTATTCAACCTTTTCATGTAACCGACGCAAATTTCGAAGAGACAATTAGCAAAAACAAAGTTGCCTTCGTCGATTTCTGGGCTACCTGGTGTGGACCATGCAGAGCTCTCGCCCCAACCATTGAGGAGATAGCTAAAGAGTACGACGGCAAAGTTTTAGTCGGCAAGTTGAACGTTGACGAGAACCCAACCACTGCAGAAAAGTTTCAGGTGTTTAGCATTCCAACGATGATTTTGTTCAAGGAAGGCAAAGAAGCCGAACGCCTCGTGGGGTTATGCCAGAAAAGCCGAATAAGCGAAATTTTAAACAAGCATTCAAAGTAACGCTTAAGAACTTTTCATTTTTTCATACATTTTTTCAAAAGTCCATCGAAGACTTGACTTCAGCTCTTTAAGACGCTCTTCATCCACGTTGCGAACCACTATTTCTCTAATCAAGTCACCTTCCCGTATAATGTTGAAAGCGAACATTCTATCGGGTGTCAACTGTTTTAGTCGCACGAGCTCTGCATCTTTCTCCTGCATTTTTGCCAAGACCTTCTCCACTAGGAAGTTGGTGAAAGGAGGCGTATTGACGCTGAAGTTTTTGCTTTCGTCTGGAAGAACATGCATGATTTGCTTTTCGAAATAAACCAGAGCCAACGGCTCTTCCGTCATAGTTTTTAACGGTATAACTTCGTGGTCGGGATATTGGCTGATAGGTGCAGCGGGCGTATGTTGGATGATGACTTTGGGCGGCGAAGGCGGTTCTTGTTTTGGCAATATGACCTCTTTTGGTATGGGCGATGAGGACGGGGTTTCCGGGACCTCTTTGAGGTCTCCTCTCTTGAAGCCTTTATCGAGCAAAATTCCGTTAACTGTATCAAGGGCTGCTTGAACCTCCTTTGTTTCAATACACAACTTTTCAAGTTGGTCTTCAAGCCTTCTTTTGAAAGCGATAAGTGATTTCATTTTCTCTTGATCTTGCGACATCTCAAACCACTGCCGACACTTATTTTATCGGTGGATGCTTATCAGTTTTAGCTTTTCTGGATAATTTAGAAAGTTCTGTTCCAGCTTTGGAACATTGTGTTCCTTCAATAGAACTAAAAGCGCTACTTGCCACAGAGTTCTCAGGTGCTACGAGTGACTATTGCCTCTAAGCTCTCTATCAGAAATCTTGCAATTGTTGTTTGCGTTATTCTAGCATTGACTATTGCGTTGGCTTCAGCTTTTTATCCTAAAAGCTCTCTTTCTACGCCAAAACAGTTTGATTACACATTAAGCGGCTACTCAACAAACGGCACCACTAAGCAAGGCAATAGTCTCGTAACAAGCTTTGCTATCGACTACGTGAACGGAACCCCCGAACAAGTAACTCTATTCGCATCCGGAGGACCAAACGGTACAACCTTCACTTTTGGCTCCCAAACAGGAACACCCACCAAAAGCAACCCTTTCAACTTCACTCTAACAATTGCTGTCCCAGCCCAAGCGCCCTCAGACATTTACGCAATTAACATCACTTCAACTGCATCAAACAGCAGAACAAACTCCATATCATACGCGTTAACTGTTCTCAATGCAGAAATTCAGGTGTCAGGCAGAGTAACTGCAAACCAATTTGATGACATGTGGCCAACCAAAATAGAATTTGCAAGCACGGCAAACAACGAAACCTACTCCGCAGACGTACATACAACTTCCGGCTCCAGAAGTTCTGGCGGGCTAATCCAAACTGGAACATACTCGGTTTCTCTTCCAAACCATCAGAGCTACCGTGTTATCTGCTCTTGGGTAGAGTTCGCAATGTTTAGTCCGCCGGCTTCAGGCGGTCAAGGTTCAGGCACTTTCGAAGGCGCAAACCTAATTATTAACGGCGGAGTGGGGGAAGCCTCAGTGTCCGCTAACTATTCTGACTAGCAAAGGGAAAAGGGATTCTCAAATCTAGGCTGTCTGTTTTTCGCTTATTTTCTTGAGTTGGCCTCGGTACATCTCCACAATCTCTATTGAGGACGTTGCGTCTTCGGGTGCTTTATCGGTTCGGTATTTGCCTGTGAACCGTGGAAACCGAATAGCCAAACCGCTGCCTTTGCGAATCGAGTTCATGGCACAAGTGTGAATTGGGCTAAGCGTGATTTCCGCTCCTAAAATTTCAAGCACTAAGCTGGGTTCAAACCAAACGTCCGCCTCCAAAGTAGAGACGAAACGGCTATTCTTGCGGGGAATTACATGTTTACCAAGGGTATCATACAGCGTTTGCAGGTCTTTGTCTGTGAAGCCCGTGCCACATTTGGTGACAGTTTCGAATGTGTCTTGCTCTTTGTTGTAGGTTGCCAATAATAGGGCTCCGTAGGTTCCAGCTCGTTTGCCTCTACCGTGAAAAGCGCCTACTACCACCAAATCCGCGGTGTCGGTCATCTCGCTTTTGTAATCACGCTTATACTTTATCCAAAGCCAGCCTCGGCTTCCAGCCTGATAGCATGATTCGTCACCGATGGCTTTACACATTAAGCCTTCGCAGCCCTCCGCTATGGCTTCCTCAAAGAAGTCCTCCAGCTTCTTGGGGCTGTTCACCACCTTTTGGATTGCGGGTGTCACGCGGTCGGTTTTCTTAACAATTTTAGCAAGTTCTTCGCGTCTAAGCGGCAGGGGCTGAAGCGTTAGGTCTTTACCGTCAGCATAGAGTAGGTCAAATGGAAAAAGCGAAATAGGGTAGTTACCAATAGCTTCTTCGATCCCGTATTTGCGTCGACGATGCATCAGTTCTTGGAAAGGACGCATATCGCCAGTCTCCAAATCCATCGCTACACATTCGGCTTCTAAGATGACTTCTTTTGCACTGATTTTTTCTTTAATTAAATCCACTGCGTCTGGATACTGGCTAGAAATGTTTTCTAGCCGCCTTGAGAACAGGATGACTTTGCCGTCTTTTTTGTGCGCTTGTATCCGTTCCCCGTCATATTTGTACTCAGCGATGCATTTGCCGCCCAACTTTTCCAGTATTTCTTCGGGCGAAGCTAACCGCTCGGCAAGCATGGGGCGGATGGGCTCGAAAACCATGACTTGAAATTTTTTGATTCCTTCGATTCCTTTCTCAGCAACGACGTTTGCAACCCTGCCCAAGTCAGAAGAAATATTGTATGCACGCTCAACCAGTTCACGCGCTTCTTTTCCGCCTCCATACGCGATGGCTAACGCATCAAGAACCGTCATGTCTGCTATGCCTAATCGTAAATTGCCCGTTACGGTGCGGATTAGCCATTTTGCCTCTTTGGGTGAGGCGTCGGTTAAGAGCCCGCAAAGAAGCGCCATTTTCGTGTCGACAGCGCCAGACCCTGAGGTTTTAGCCAACTTGTCAAGCGTTTCATAAACTTGCTCAACAGTAAGAGTTCGGCTGAAAAACGTGGATTGCTTACGCTTGGAGAGGATTGCCTGGGCGGTTTGACCGATATCCCCACTTTTTTGTAGCCCCCCCGAAATCACGCTTTCGCTTTGCCCTGAAGCGCGTGCCAACGCTTTAATTGCTGATTTTTCAGCCACACCCATCTCTATACCTGTGAAGTCAGGGTACAGTTTGCCCTGAGTCAAATAGACAACTCGTGCTAAGACGTCTTTGGGCGTCTTTTTTAATAGGTCAAATAGTAAATCTGTCATTTCAAGCCGTTTGGTGGTGGCTTCAATTTTCTCATACGCATCAGCAATTATGGCGTAATCCATATTTTCTCGCTCAAAAACAATACAAGCTTTTAACTTATTAAAATTACAGCATTTAACCATATTAAATTAGCCGGTTCCACAAGAAAGTGCTGCGGTTGTTTTCATGTTGGAGCCGCGGTCTCCTCTTTGCTGGGCAATTGTCAAGAGTTCTGTTGGCACAGGCATATTAAAGAACTTTACGCGGATGCCATGCAAACTTGTTTACTGTTTCGAATGCAAAATAATCTTTAACTTTCAAACGCATAGCCTTCAAACTTTTGTTGCTCATGGTCATCAGCTGCTTTTTTGGAGGTAATATGGAAAAAGCCTTATAACTGATTAGTGAAGAAACATTTGTTCTTAAGAAGAGAAAGGTTGAAGTGAGGAAGAAATGAAGAAGATATTCGCTGCAATATTTCTAGTTGTTTTAGTTTTAGGTTCATTTAGCATTTTATCGATGTCGCATGTTAGAGCCCAGTCTGGACAGGCTGAGGTTTTAAGTTACAGGTGGTATGTTGCTGATTCAAATACTGTTTTAGCTCAGTATATCGATGACTTGATGGTTGTTGGAGAAGTTCAGAATACGGGTTCAAGTCCTCTGCAGTCAGTTTGGGTTGTCGCCAACGCTTACGCTTCGAACGGAACATTATTGGATACCTCACAGAACTCCGCTTTGGGAGTTGATTTGGGTCCGGGCCAGAAAGCGCCGTTTTACATAGATTTTGACCCTGACTACAGTACTATGCAAACCGACCAGAGTTGGGTGCCCTCAGTTGTCAACGTTACAGCCCAAGTATACTCAACCCCTGCAACCAATCAAACTCAATATTCGGGATTGACTATATCGGACGTTACTGGTGATAACTCTTCAGGTGTCTATACGGTTTCGGGTACCATTCAAGATACAGGCAGCCAAGGTGTTTCAGATATGTTGGTAATTGGAACTTTTTATAATGCTGCAGGATCAGTCGTTACTTTAAACTACACCGATTTGGGTGAAGGAGTTAATCCGGGTGGATCTGTATTTTTCAGCATGACACCTGCCGATCTTCAAGGTAATTTAGGGAGCACAATAACAAACTATTCAGTCTTGATAAATTCTATTCCCGTCACTGCGACCGCAACTCCCACTCCAGTGCAGACAACAAATCCTACCTCTACTCCAAACTCCTCGACTAATACAACTCAAGCTTCAGGATCAGTTCCATTGACAACATACGGTATAGTTGTTGCTATAGTGGTCGTGATTGTAGTAGCTGTACTTGCGGTCCTAATTCTTTCCAGAAAACGCACCAAAACCGGTAAACTTGAGAATTTGCCTCCGCCACCCCCACCGCCAACATAAGAAAAACAAACTTCCCTCTTTTATTTTAAAAATAAAAAGCATTAAAGTTTTTTTGGATTAGGAAAAAGCCTTTTTTAGCACTAGACTGGCTTTTTCTTTAGATTCTTGTATGTATCTCGACTATGTCGCCGTCTTGGAGTACAAAGGCTAAACCGACTTTTTTGGGATTGAAGGGTAAACGTTTAGCCCAAACCATTGCAAACAAGAAATTCTCCAGCATTTCTTTGTGAATGTTTTTGGTCAAATCGTTAATTGTTGCTCCAGCCTTGAGGACAAACGGGTGCCCTGTATCCTCCCTTGATCCAGGTTCCTTAGTATAAACGCGAATAACCTTCAAGCTTTCCAAAAGAGCCCGCCCCAACTCCTCTAATCCCGTCTTTTCTTCACAGGACATAGCAATAACAGGCAACTTTCCATTCACGTACTGCTTCAAATGACGTAGGTTCGCTGCTGCCTCAGGCAAATCCAGCTTGTTGCCAACAATTACCGCCGGCTTATAAGTTGTGGTTTCAAAAATTGCGTCTTCCACGTCGTCAAGTCTCACGTCACCGCTGATGCGCACGATGGCGTCGTTCATTTTGTAGCTGCGAAGCAAATCCTCTACTTCTTGCATACTGCAATCCAAAAGCTTACCTACAAGAATAATGCGCAGCGCAGTCCCCGCGTGTCGTTTATCAATCTCTACCTTTCCACTGGGTTTATTCACAAGTACACGACTTTTCTCTAACTCAGCCAAAATTAGTTCCAACTGTTCAATTGGGTCGCGAGACAAATCAAGCATCAAAATTACGCCATCAGCGTTTCGTGCCAAACCAAGGGTAACATGACCCGCTGCTCGTCCGTCCGCGCTGCCCTCCATAACTGCTGGCGCTTCAACAATCTGGAACTGTACATCTTTATAATTCATAATTCCAGGTACAGGTTCATGCGTGCTGAAAGGCGTAGGCGTAACGACCACTTTCGAGTTCGTTGTGGCGGTCATCAGGCAGCTTTTGCCAACGTTTGTCATCCCGATTAACGCAATCTGCGCTGATCCTTCCTTTTCAATAAAAAGTTTGGGTCCCCCGCCACCTTTACCCGTCCCCATGCGTTTCTTCTTGTCTAAATCAGATCGTATAAGAGAAATTTTCCTCTTCATTTCCCCACGTAATTTCATAGTGCCTTTGTGATGTGGAACATACTTCAGGAACTCAATCATGGCATCCATTTTTTCTTTAGGCGTATGAGCAGCTTCAACTAGCTCCCACTTATCCATCGCTTCAGGCGGCAAATTAGTCGGCATACAAACTTCGCAAATATATTCCGCAAGTCAAGTTAAAGACTATTGCTGTGTTTACCGAGTCAGAAATCAGGAGAAGACACAGAATCAAAACGTTTATACTAAATCCAGCGGACGGCGAAATGGATAGACTCTATTATTCCCACATCTAAAGTTAAGTTCTACTGCTTTGTGTTTGGTCTAAGAAGGGTTCGGTTTTTTTCAAGCTTTTTAGTTATGTTTCTTTTTGGAATTTTTCTTCATTAACCTAATTGCAGAGCGGTTGCCAAGGGTATATTTAGTTCCACCACGCACATTATCCATAACTTTCGTTACCCTATTTCTAAACATGGGAATCTTGGCTCTTTTAACTGCCTTTTTAGCCTGTTTTCTTCTCCAAGCATTACTTACTTTTCTTATATTCATTATTGATGACTTTGAGATTGCGTTTCGGGTTTTCCTGCATGTTTACGCTTTTTTTATGTGCTCAGATCTTCCTTAAGAGCTTTAGAAGCTAACTAAATATGATTTCAGTCAAGCATTAGTGCAGAAAAAAAGGTGTTTTTGGAACCCTTGAAGTGGCGGCCTAACGCCTGTATGGTTTTTAAATAACGTTGTCTGATTAAGTATATAGTGAACCGTTTTTCAATCAATGTTTTAGGATAAACATCCATGGCTAAGCTTGTCCTTAACCGCGACTTTACAATAGTGCTTTTGAGCGTTTTAGTGCAGATCCCCTTAGCCATTTTTCTAGGACACTACTATGACGAAAGATCGTTCATGGATACAGGGTATCTAGTAAGTGCAGGATTGAACCCCTATCAAACTCATCTGATCACTGTTTTTTCCCCTTACATAGTTGGTGTTAATCCAATCACTGGGGACCCGCCTTTATGGCCTTTGCTTTTAGGCTTAATTTATCGGCTAACATACAACATTACACCCGATATTTTTCTTTACAACTTTGCTATCAAGATTCCAGTTATAGCAAGCAACATAGGCTTAGCCTACATCACCAAGAAAATACTTCAGACACAAGGTGCCTCAGAAAGAAAAATCCGGTTCGCTTGGCTTTTCCTGCTATTCAATCCCTTTGTACTGCTAACATCAACGGCTTGGGGACAATTCGATACACTCATATCCCTTTTATGCATTTCATCACTTTACTTATTAAGCAAAGGCATGGTTACAAAAAGCGCAATATTGCTTTCTTTAAGTGTCGTTTTAAAACCTATTTCCTTTCCGCTGCTTGGACTACCGCTTTTGTTTTCGCCGGAAAGAAACAAAGCCAAAATATTAAAATACATTTTAATTTCAGCTGCCGTAATTTTGGCTCTTTGGATTTTACCTTTCTACATTCTAGGTTGGATAATTCCCGCATCAAATACTCAAACGACATCTTTCTTTACCAGGGCTGGCGGCATATCACTCTTCTCTATCCTCGAACTCTTAAAAGACCAGGTAACATTTCCGACATCCCTCCAGATATTAGGGTACATTTGGGTGCCAGCTCTATTGATAGGTTATTACTTTGTTTATCGTGATCAACCTAAAACGTTCAACGCATTGATTGAGAAAGCCGCGGGGATAATGTTAGTTTTTTTCCTAACGTTTTCGTGGGTTTCTGAACCTTACATAAACGTTGCAATTGCTTTGGTTCTTATAGGATTGCCTTTAAGCAAGACGAATTTTAGGAACTTTCATTTTCTATGGGTTATTCCACTTATCTTTATTATTGTTACGACCAATTTTTCTCAGCTTTTTTTCCTGGTTTACCCAGGAGTAATCGCTTCGCTGGCGCAGCTTGATCAGCAAATTCGGACTTGGCGGCTTATCGCCCGATTTTTGGTCGTGGTAGCTTTCCAGATTTTCGCTTGGATGCTTGTAATTCAAATGTTAAAGCGCAAAAATAATTCAGTGAACAGTTCATCAACGACCTAAAAATTTGACTTATCTTTATGCTTGGTTTATGGGGTAAAGCGGATTTGATTGAGCATTTCAAGAAACGTCTGCGAGGTTTATTGCTGATTAAATGAGAAATTTCCTGCTGTCATACTATCGCCCTCAGAGTCCCAGCCATCAGTAAATCTATGAACTGCTGCGCAAATTGAAAAGTTAAGATTGGAATAGTCTGAGTTGCTAGGAAAGCTCAAATTACCATAGTTTATTCCATCGATGAAAAATGAGACTGTTGCTCCAGACATAATTACGTTATAGTGATGCATAATTCCATCATTGAGCATGAGTCTGAGCATGTTAAAATTAACGTCTTCGGGGTTACCGTCGCCAGTTGGTTCTTGGATATAGCCGTAAATATAGGAATCATTTAAGTCTATTCTTATGCCAAATTCCGTTCCTTTATAGATGGTTGTATCTGATGTAGCAAAGATTGCCATTTCATCAAATCCAAGCGCATTAGTTTTAGGTGCGACAAAAGCTGCGTCAAAAGCAAGGCTTTGTAATGAAAAATTGCTCCTTGTAAGAGCATCGGATCCTGCTATTTGACCATCACGAGTGTTATCAGGAAATGTAAAAAGAAATTGGCTCGAATTTGACTGCTGGACATCGTAGCCCCCATAAGTGCATGTTGTGAAATCTGTTACATTTAACGAAATGGGATCTGGAGCAGGAGTTGAAAATGAATCTTGATCCTGATTGAAAAGTGAATCAAAGAATTGGGTCAAGTGCAGCTGATTGTATGTTGTGACGTTTAAGGTGCCCGATGGAGTAGGTTCTGCATTTAGAGATATTAACGATTGGTTGTAAGTGGGATTAGTGGTGTTTGAAATGGTTGTCTCATTGATGGGGGTCGCGTTGACTGAAAGGGACAATGGTTTTGGGGCATTTTGAATGATTGTTTGATTGTTCGTTCGAATATTTGAGTGTAAGCTACAAGCAGTGGCGATAAGGGTTATTGTTAGCAGTGAAATCAAAACAATTGTTAATGCGATTTCAGACCTTTTACTTCTTGCTTTTAGAGTCATCGTTAAGTCTTAATGGATATAAAGTATTAAAAATATTTGCTGTTGGCTTTGAACAAACACTTTGATCATACGCGATGGGTGCTATAACAAAATTAACATTGGAATAACGTCTATTTCTCAATTACGTAGAAATTTGTTGCTCTTTTAAAAAAATATAGCAACATTGGAATTGCTTCTAGAAACCAAAGAATTGGCGACACCACAAAAATTTTGATGTGTTCCCAAATCCTTTGTTTTTTTCCAACTTTAGCAAAATTCATTTCTAATCCTATTTGATAGACAGCAAAAAGAATAATTGTGTCTAAAACGAAGAATGGCGTCAAAAAAAATGGGTAAGTTTGTTTTATGAGTAGCGAAGGTATTAATGTGAAAAAACTGACAGATCCAAAAAACCAACTTATCATTCTGTAAGATGTTTTTATTTTTTCAGTTGTTCCCACTCGGCCTAAATTCTCGAAGGTTCCTTTTATCCATCTTTGTCTTTGCTTAATGAAATCCGAAAATGTGAATGGAGATTGTTCTTCAAGAATTCCTCCATGCCAACCGAATATCCCTCCATATCTCTTATGTGCTACATAACCAAACAAGCTGTCCTCTGCGCACGTGTCGGGGAAGTCCCAACCAATATTTTTTTCAATGTCTGCTCTTACAAGTAGATTTGACCCATGGAGCCAATCAGGTTTTTTTTGTGATTTTAACATTGCGCAGCAAGTGTAACAAAATGTTGGTCTCACAGCATCTAAGTATTTGACGAGTTTGCTGCCGACATTAATTTTGTTTGGGTATGTGATTAATCCTTCTGCTATTGGCTCTCGATTATTATCAGCGTGGTCTAGAATCGCCAAGAGACCTTGCTTGGTAATCATCGATTCATCGTCAAGATGATATATCCAAATGTCGGAGGTATTTTCTTCTTTTTTCTCTCTTTCTTCTACTGCAAACTGTAACGCTCTGGCCTTGTATTTAGCGTGATTAACGGTTGAGTAATTTTGTGGAACCGTTATAGTAATAGCATTCTCAAAGTTCTCATTTACTTCAGAAACAACGTCTATTCTATAATTGTCATATCCAACTTCTTTACAAATTCG
>PLSP01000006.1:0-1121 GCA_003165195.1 Candidatus Bathyarchaeota archaeon
GGATTAGATTTGGAATATAAAAAAGTTGAGGAGTTCCTGCAAAAATGACCTCTGCATTCTCCAGTATCGCTTTTGCCCAAGCTCTTGCTGAGAACGCAGAGTTAACATTAGAGGTGAAAAATCCGAAATGAAAAACGCAACTAAAGCCGCAATAGCATTGGCAACTTGCATATTTTTATGCATAATGGCAGTCAGCTCACTCGTATTAGCAGTATCAACCGAAATGACGGCGAATTTAGGATCAACAACCGTTCCCCCAACAACTTCAAGCGACGTAATATCGGTAGCAACCTTCAACGGCAACTCGGCAAGCAGCGGCATAGGCACAACAAGCATTAGTTTTCCTGCGTCAACAGTAAGTTCGACAGCTACATTATCAATAAAAGTCACAAACAACGGCGGTGGGACATCCACAATTCCTTTGGCTAACGTAGTGGCTTCAGATAACGATGGTGGAGCAGCCTTAAGTTTTACGCTGACTTCCCCAAGCAGCACTGTAACGTTAACCGCTGGCAGCAGCCAAATCTTCACATGGACAGTGACTGATGTAAATGCGGGATCTACAACTCTGACTGTTACGCCAACTGTCACGATTACGCCGACTTCATAGGAGCTTGCCTTGCAATGCTATACCCCCCATTTTTTTATTTTTTTGTTACAGCAATCACTGGAGCAGGCGCCTTCACCAGCTACGCTTTCTATAAACGTTTTACAGGAAAGGAGAAAAACAAAGGCCTCAACTACCTGCTGTACATAATGCTCGCGCTTTCTACAGTAGTCTGCATCTTCTTTTTCTACGAAAGCTTCCTGCTACCAAATACATTCGCGGAATTTGCCAAGGGCATAAACTCCTTCGTTGGCCTGATCGGCAGCTCAATTGTAATGTCTGCCTTAGTATACCTGCTTCACACCCAAGGACCAACAGGACTTCAAGACGAACCTCAAGGACTACCTGAAACACCGGTCGCCCCCCAAGAAACTCGGTTAAAACTCGAACAGCAACCTGCACCGCCTGCTGCTGCACCGGTACAAAAAGAAGCTGAACCAGAAAAACTTACTCGAACCATGCTTAAGGGCCTTGTAACCATGGAAGCCACTGTTCTTTTGGACGAAGACCAACT
>PLSP01000006.1:1129-3849 GCA_003165195.1 Candidatus Bathyarchaeota archaeon
TGTTGATGTTCAACCCGAACAAAATGCTTCTCAAGAAGCTGGGAAAGAAACAGCTGAAGAGGCAGTTGCGTCTGAAAAGCATGTTCCCCTGATTAGACATGTAAAAAGGTTTTGAAAGAGACTGATGAATGATGTTTGAAAACTTGGAAATACCTAAAAAAATAAACAAGAAAGCCTTATTCCTATTAACGTTGCTTCTGTGTTCAGCTTTGGCCGTTACCGCGTCATGTGTGAAAGCTCAGATCACCCAGACCACGCCGTCGCCAACGCCAACAGCGACACCCACACCGACAGCAGTTCCTACGGCTCCGCCTGTAAGGGACACCGGTGCTCCCTCGACGAACATGTACAGCATCAATATGCCTAATTATGCTCTTTACTCGCCTGTGCGAATAGTTGTTACCTACACGTACACGCAAAGTTATAGCATAAATGTGACTTCTTTCGGCCAGACACTGCACGAAGAATTATCCAGCCCTACATCAATAGAATTTGACACATCAGCAGACGACGTTTACCAGATTGCAATTGTCGTCAGCTATGCTGTATGGGTAAACCAAACTGTCACTATATCTGTTTATCAGAATTCAACCGGCGCCGAAGGTCAAACCATCCAGTTAGCCATGGACTCTGAAGGATTCACCATTAACATGTTGGTAAGCACAACACCCCCGCCGTCATATCCTACTGAGCAGGAACTTGTCAGCGGCCTACTGGACGGCGTGAAAAACGAATTACTCGGCCAAGAAGTGAACCAACAAAACTTTCTAAACAGCGTTAGCGCAGGCACAATCTTCGTAGGCGCCTTAGCCGCAATAGCCTTCGGCGTAACCATAGCCACCTTAGTATTGTATACTCATAACGCCAGAAAATTAGCTAAAATAGAAGCCTTCCTCAACAAAAATGAAGTCTTCATCAAAAAAGCAGAGCCTAAACCAGCTGAGAAACCCGCTGAAAAGAAAGGTGGATCATAACAATGAATGATTGGTTCTTCAGCTTCATGGCCATATTCGGCGTAGTCACCTTAATCGGTGTTATTGCCTTCATCGGCTTTCTATGGTATAAACTGCATTCGTCTCCTGGTCCCGGCATAGTTTTAGGTGCATACGAAATCATTGGCCGCTACGCCGGACAAAAAATACACACAAGGTTAAAAGGAATGGTTGTTGACGCTACCGGGTTTTTCTGTTCATCAGAGCTCACTCAAGCTTTCAAGGATATGCTCTGCGAAGACATGGGCCGCATGCTAAAAGGCATAAAAGAACCCGAGCCAGAACCAGAACCAAAAACTGACGCTGAAAACGCTGAAAAGAAAACTGAAGCTGCTACGACCCCGAAAATGGATAAGCAAAAGCCAATTCAGTCAACTGAACGCGCTATGCTTGAAAAGTTGACAAAGCAGGTTCAAGCGTATCCTTTGGACCAGGTTTGTCGAGTAGCTCTTATCCGCGATGGCATCTTTGGCGAAAAACATTTAATCGTGTCTTTCGGTGACCCAAAAAGAAGCTTAAGCGACTACGCGAGTAACGAGGAAGAAAGCCACTTTAACCTTGCCTTCGGGCCGGTGAATAAGGGTTTAATTGTGGGCAGCATGCAAACAATCGCTGAACCCTGGGAGTTCCCAAATGAACGTTTCAACCTTGGAACAGTTACCGCGCACGTTTTTGTACCTGAAAAAGAGGAAGCCCCTCAAGATGAGGCTAAAAAAGAGAAGGCTAAAAAAGACGATAAGGAACGCATGGATATCTCAAAATTGATACTGCACGTACCCAACGCCATCCATATTCAACAACACGTGAGAAGCTTAACTCAACAGTTAAGAGACAAAGACTTTGCATTGCAGGACATGGGCAGAAAACTTTCAGCTGTAGCCACTGAACTAGACTGGCTGCGCCGAGCAGTAAAGGGCTTTTTGACTGAGGGCCAAAACCTTGAGGACCTAATGCCGTCTAGGATCGACCCCTTAGACTTCATATGCTTATTCACTTTCCCAACAGTGTTCTACTTCGTTACTAACGCATTCAAAATTTTCCCCTTAATCGGCGTAGTCTGCGGTACAGGCCTTGCATCATACATCATATACAGGCGTCACTAGGAGGCTAAAAAACGTCTGCGTATGAAACATTCACTTTCGAATCGCAACTAAAAAAAGTTGAAGCTGACGAAGCCGCCATGAACACTGCAAACGACAACATGCGTGACATTCTGCTTTTAAAAAAATCGTTCTGGAATAAACCAGAATTTGACGATAAACTTTCTAAACTGGAAGCCAACTTGGTGACTTTGGCTGAAGAAACAGAACGAGCAATGCCTACTGTTCCAGGAAGCGGCAGCCAATCAGCGTTATCTTTTCCAGGCAACAATCCTGCAATGCAAGAATCGCAGAATAGGCAAACAACTCTGGATTCAGCCGCTCAAGCGGCTTCTGAAATGGCTCAAAGCTTCAGTTACTCAAAAGCAGTCGTAATCAGTGTGGTCCTCGTGATAACCGGCATATTGGCGTATAAAGTAATTATTCCGCCAGTGTGGTTTTTAGGAATATTGGGAATTGCATTCACTTTCCTCTTTTTTGACCAGGTTAAGGAGCTGACAGCCTTTTTTAAAACCAAAGAAGACGCCAAAGAAGAATTAAGCAATTCAATGCGCCTCGATAACTGGATAACTGAAAGCTTCCAGTGGATCCGCGAAAGATACACAAGCGCGTACATGCTGGTTGAAAT
>PLSP01000078.1 GCA_003165195.1 Candidatus Bathyarchaeota archaeon
TTTTGATGGATTACCTTTTTGGACAGCCGGTAAATTGGGGTTTATTGTGTTTTCGAGACAGATTTTGCGCCTTTTTGGAAATTGATTTTTCATGATCTCATGATTATTAGCGCCTTTATAAAGAAAAGGTTTGCCCAAAATAGCTTATGTAAGGTTTGCAGAACCTTCTATTGACTGTTGCCTTTTTGAAGTGCAAGGTGGACAGATTTTTCGGTAGCAACAATTCAAGCAACGGTTATCAAATTTGGAAGGCGGGATGAGACCTGAACTTAATACATCCCGTGTTTTCTGAAGTACCGATAGGGCTAATTGCTTGATATTTTTTGTGATTTTTACGGGAATTTCAACCCGTTTTGTTTTGTCAAAAACAATTACTGCTCTTTTCACTTTTTTACCAAAATTCTCTTCCGCAAGAATAGCCAGCAAACCCAACTGCGTTTTCATCGTCGGACCTACGACCACATAATCAGAATACTTTCGCTCTATGATGAGAATCTCATCAGACGCTTCTATAGCCTCATCAATTTTACCTGAAAACATGTATTCCTTAGAATAAAGCAGTATCTCCGTCAATTTTACACCATTCAATCTTTTGATTTTGTAGCTCTTGTTAGTCGTGGAATGGCGACTATGGAAAGTTCTCCCAGCTAGAACTGTTCCACGTTTCCCTTCGCGCTGCTCAATTCCAAGAACAAGCTGAAAATAAGTGAATCGGGGACAAAAAGCATGCTCAACTACATTTGTAACCGACAGACCACCACTCACAGCACCATACTCTCCAAATCATTCGAAACATACTCTTTATCAAATCCTTGACCAATAATAGTCACTTTACCAAAGCAGTTCTGGCAAGCCAAAATCAAGTATATAGACTCATCGTCCCCAGCAATACGCTTAAGCTTCTCCACCAAATCCTTCTTCTGCTGAGATGAAAAAGAGCCACAAAAAACACTTTTCTGAATTCTAACAAAGCCAATGTCTTTGAGCGCTTGAACTACGCGTGAGCGGGTCTTGTCATCAGATATATCATAAACAGCATAATACATATTTTTCTTCAAGAATCAACCTTCTTCAATCAATTTAGCTATCATTTTTCGGCAGTAAACCCAACCTTCTTGCTCTATTGATTTTGATACATCTCTCATGTATTCATCAATTACAGCCTTTCGCCCTTCCTTAGAGAGGAAAACTCCAGACGCGGACTCCCCTTGCTGCGGAACCATAAACCAAGAATCCCTAACCAGCCTTTTAGTGAACAATTTTATCATTATACGATCAACTTTAGCCCTAAACAACTCAATCACATCAAAGACCAAAGTTGGCTTACCATACGAATCTGCATGGTAGATTCCAGCATTCGGATCTAACCCACTCAAAATAACCACTTTTTCCACAGTCGAATAAGTCAACCCATAAGCATAATTCAGAACAGCATTGAATTTGTCCTCAGCAGGTTGTCGGCTTCTCACCCTAAACGCGTATTTTTTAGGCAATATCTCTGCAATCGCTGAGAAATACTCTGAAGCCGCAAAACCTTCGATGCCTAAAAAGGACTGCTTGAACGAAAGCGCATACTCAAAGGATTTCAAGTTCGCCAATGAACGGTTAATACTTTCAATGGCATTTTGTACTTTTTCACTCGGAGTTTTTCTATTATTTTTTAAATCGACAAGTAGCTTCTTTTGTTCTCGAAGTTTTCGGGATACCATCTCCTTGGAGAGCTCGAACGCTAGAGCAGAATCTTGATGAAGGTACTGTTTTCGCCTAACTTCTGTTGCCCTCCCAGGTGTACTCATCCAAAACCTTCCAAAGGGTTTTCCTGACCAATTAGCCAAGACCAACTGGATACCTTTTTCCAAACAGAGAGCCACCGCCTGAGTGCTAACCAAAGCGTTGGCAGTAATCATTATAGCATCAACCTTTTCTGCAGGTATCTCTATTTTGTCGCTTGGAGTCTGAACCAAAAAACAGTCGTGATTTCGCTTCAACGTGCTTCCATGTTCACTTATCTCAATTATCATGTCACTCGCCTTATCGTGCCAAATCCTTTCGAAACGCTCTTTCCCAGACCTACAAAATTAGGCAGACTAACATTCAAATTGAATCTCGCTCTAAAACCTTGAAATGAATTGCCATGCGCCCTAACAGGTACAGGTTGATAATAAAACAAATGAGAAATTACGCGGTAGGTGACAAATATCCCTAAGCCTTTAAGGCAACTTAAGACATTCCCAACTAGAATACGCTCCAGGAAAACTCTCTGCTCCACATCAGTTAACCCCTGAAAAGCAGCATAATTTTCTTCATTTAATGGTAACCAAGGGGAAACAAAAGCGTAGACACAATCAACATTTTTGATTGTAAAGGTTTCCAAAAATATTTCCTTGTTACTGATTGGGTAGTTTGACCATTGAGTTTTAATTAAATCAACAGATGATAGCTTGTTAACCAACACGTTTGAGTAGTTCTGAAAGCCAAGCACCATCAAGCGTCCATTGACTTTTTTATATTGGACAAGAGGGTAATGATATGAATGCTCGGAGTGGTGATGAAACTCGACGTCATCAACAAAAAGGTTGCCAAAAAAGCCTCTGAGCTTAATTGCCGAAACATCATCACACCCATCAACCAAATTTAACATTACTTTGCAAACGCGAACAGTTGCAGAATCTAAGTCTTGGTTTTCTTTGCTAGTTATTTTAGATCAACCCATTTGTCAAGCCCAATTTTTGAATCGTAAACTTCGTCGATCCTATCCTTTTTTGGGAGAAAGACCCCCATATCCATTAACTGTGGATCAAATTTATCCTCCAAACCCAACGATTCAACAGATTTTGGTAACTCCGCTATCTGATCCGCATAACGCCTATACAATGCTCCTTTTGTTTGTGAGTTTTTTGAAATAAAGTGATCTTTAATTTGATCCCACTCTGAACGATTAGGCACCAAAACTGAATCTCCAATCTCCACAGGCAAAACATAACTTTTAATGAATTCCCAAACCTCATCAAATTGAAGACGACTCATCTTCGACTCCAAATCAGACGCCAAATTCCTATTCCGCATATTCAAAGAGTTAACTTGTCTATAATACTCGGGCAGTTTCGCGTAAAGCTCTTCAGATGAGTGAACCTCAGAAATAATTTGTTTGGAGATTTTTACTTCAAGTTCACTATACGGTCTATATTCATCACCTGAAAAGAACACCGAAAGAGTAGGTACAGTAAGAGCGTTGCCTTCTCTGTTTAGTCGACCCATAGCTTGGATAATGTTATCAAGGGGCGCCATCTCGCGGTATATTCGGTCAAAACTCACATCAACCCCCGCCTCCATTACTTGGGTAGAAACAACCGTTACAGGTTCAGGTTTAGCAAAGCTCTCTATCAAGGATTTTCTTGAACGTTTGCTTATCCCTGTTGAAATATACAATACGTTGTTTCCAAGGTTTGAAAGGCAATCATAGATGTGGCGAGTTTTCCTTTTAGTATTAGCAATGAAAAGAACTTTTTCAGCATTAATTTTAATTTCGGATGGATTAAACTCTTGAATCAATTTTATCTGCTTAGCTGTTTTCGTCAAATATTGAGCGCCAATATCCTTTGGCACCTNNAGTTGTTCAGGAATAGTTGCACTAACCAAAAGGATTCGAGCATTATATTTTTCAGCCAATACTTTTAATAGCCCAAGTAGGTTGGGCAGAAGAAATTTTGGAATAGTCTGAACCTCATCAACAACCAGCAAAGAGTCCTTAAACGAGAGCAGCTTTATTTTGTCAGAAGACGAATTTGAGTAGAGCGTCATTAGCAGTCGCTGCGTTGTTGTGATAATTAATTCTTTGTTAAAAGATTCAATTTCAAAGTACTCTTTGGTTTTAAAGAACTCCGATTCTTCACCCGTCGACTCGATAATTTCTGTTTTTCTCTTTTTAGAAAGAGACCCTGTAAACGTGTGGTTATAAACTAAAACTTTTTCTAAGTCTTCTTGCCCAATAATTGACGCCCCAGTTGTTTTGCTAAAAAGCTTTCCTTCAAAATCATCAGTTAATGCTAACAGAGGAGAAAAATAAAAAACTCGCCTAATCTGTGTGAATTGGGAACATTTCTCAATTATGTCAAGGAAAATCTTGGTTTTACCAATCCCTGTAGGTGCTTCCAAAACCATTAAGGGCTGCGCAAAATCGCTGTCAGAAAGGACCTTTTCTTGAAATGCTTTTCTAAGTTCTGATAATGGACCAGTTCTAATTAGGACATTGGTGTTTAGTTTGATTGAATATTCAGGTAGATTCCAATCGTAGAAACTACCTCTGTCAGCTTGAAGTAATGCAGAAAAAACTGAGCAGAAATCAATATAATCCAAAGCCACCTGTCCATCTGACCCATACGGGTCTAAGAGAGGCAAATCTTTGAAGTGCGTAAGGCAATTTTGCCAGTTAAGCTCTTTGAACGCATCATTTTTATTGACTTGCTCAGCAAACGTAACCAAGTTATCAAAGGTACCCTCCAAGCTTCCAACAAAATGCTCGTGTGCTCTAAATCCATCAGTTTTGCCGAATTGAACTAATCTTGAGTGATGCCCACATACTGAAAGCAGTATCTGCATACGTGTTTTTGACGGCAAACTAGCCAGCTGAACCAGCCTATATGCCGCCAAAGATGAGAAAAAAGCGTGCGCTCGAAGATATTGTTTTTGGACTTTGGGTCTGAGTATTTCACGTTGTATAGGTTCATTTGAAAATAGAATTTGATAAAACGGGTTAAGTTTGCCTAAGTCGTGAAGCAACCCCGCATAGAACGCAGGAGTAGCTAACCCTAAACTTTGAGTTAATGCTTGGGCGCGATTCGCTGTTTTCAACAAGTGCTCAGTTAACAGTGAACCTTGAGTTTCTTTTGGATGAGAAAAAAACTTGACCTCAACTGTCAATTTTGTCTCTCCAAAAAACCGTTAGTAAAGACATATTGCTTCTTCCAAAGCATTATTTAACGAATAATATTTTGATAATTTAAGTGGCGTTTCAACCGAGTCAATTAGCACGAAGCATTTTTTGCCATCAACAGGCACAGGTATGAATTGACGAAGAACAATCTTATTCAAAGTATCTTCACTGAAATAGTGATGAATATGACGCTCAACTATTATTTGCGCTGAACATTCAGCCGGAACACTAAAAATCACTCCCGAATGTCCATTATTTGACTCTTGAAGTTCATCTAAAACAACAGATGAGGTTCGCCTGCCACAAGGATCAATTTCTTTAAGATCTTCAATCGAGTGTTTAGGAATTCGAGCTATACAATAAGAGTGCCCCAAGGTTGGTGAGAAAACAAAGTTGTTTGCCTCAAGCCTACTAAGCAATTCTCCGTTTATTTGGTCGGTTGATTTTACGAAAATGGTGTAGGTTGGCAAAACTAGTAGGTCTGATTTGAAAGGTTTAGTTTTTGCTTCCTTCAACGAGCGGTGATTAGTGTAGTAGGTAAGTTTTTCAGGGTTATTTCTAAGCTTAATTCCTACGCTGGTACTTTTGAAAAGGTTCAAGTATTCTTCAGAGTAAATTCCATCGTATATCGAGTTTGAACGTTTGACGCCTAACAATGCACCTAATAGACCTATTAAAGCGCTTTTTGAAGGCACAACTGTGACAGTTTGATTAGTTGTGACTGAGGGGTCTTTGAAGGCAGCGAAGTCTCCTTCAAGGTCGAAGGAGACAATTCTCAAATTGCATTATCCTCTGTTTTTACCAATTCAGCAGCGATGCCCATACCTTCAAGGGAACTTACTAGTTGAGCAGCATCGTTGATTAATTCTCTGCATGCAACTACTTTGACGCTTTTTACTTTACTTTTACGATCTGCCAACGCTGAAATAAGTTTGTCGAATTTAAACGGGGAAACTGTTAGGCTGCGGACTTTTCCTTTAAGTTCAGGGTTATCTTCTACAAGCATAGGCAAGTCGTTATAGATTGCAGAGTTATAGGTTACCTCCAGTAGAAATATGCTTCTTTGAGGATATTTGGAGCGGGTAACGAGCGCGTTTGTTCCTTCCCAAAGGCAACTGACGAGTTTTTCTTCTGCTTTCTTAAAACTGTCTGATGCTTCAGAATCTTTCAAGTATTCACCCAGATTCACTGGATTTACTATTCCCTGAATCTTTATCAGTGCATAATCTACAGCGTAGAACTTTCCAAAGGTGCTAAATTGCTCAGTTTTCTGTGCATCACCTTCGGAAACATCGCTTTCTTGCTTTTTTTCTTTTCCAACAAACCTGCCTGAGATTAGCGGATTAATTATTTCTACTTGATTAACGCTTCTACCTATTGCAAACTGCACGGGACCAGTCAGTTTTTGAGAACTGCCCTTACTTTTTTTATCAGACCTAATTGGCACTAAAGCGCCAAACAATGGAACATCAAAGGTTTTGCAGATAAGCCCCTTTACGACATCATTTAAATCTGAAAGTATTTCTTTAGCTCGTTCGTCAGCTTTTACCGGTGTGCCTTCTTCTCCGAAATCGACAAATAGAGTCTGGTTGTATCGGGTTTTGGCGTAGTCTCGTATGGTGCGTTTTATTCTTACGTCGGTAACGATTATCGTGCCATCAGGCATTAAGCGGGGTTGATTTTCAAATCCTGGATCGCCGTTGGGGTTCATTCTTGATTCGTAGTAGAATAGTATTTCCTTTTTCATTTTTCCTAATTCGGTTGCTTCCATTTCCATATTTTTCACCTGTTAATTAGAGATTTTCAAAGACACCTTTGTAGAAGAAATACGCGTAATCCTCATTGGTTTTTGAGTCTTCTATTTCTTCAGCTGGCGTGTTTTCTTTAATAAATGTAGACACTTCATTCTGTGAAGTAGCATTTGTTTTGGATAAATTTACGCCGATACAGATTCTTGAGTAAACGTGCCGAAGTTTTTCTCGATCATATTTGGAGTAGGTTAAAATATCGTTTGTAGAATTGTTTGTTTCTTTTGCGTCTTTTTTAAACTTAACGTATTTTCCAGCAATTTTACCTATCTTATATGCGTAATCTTCGTTTATGTTCATAGTTCCACCTTTTTTCCCTTCCATAGTTAATAGTTTTAGACAGAACTCTGCGTTTGCGAAAAACGATTGCTTGTCCCCTTTCTTTTTCTCTATACCTTTTATCCAATCTTGAAGATAACTTTCCTTTAACGTAATGAGGTATCTTCTAAGAAGTACATGGCGTTCGATTGATTTTCCAGTAAGATAACTTTTGATTCCTGTTAAGTAATCTGCCCATATGGGTCCGTTTGTTCTTTGGATAATTAGCGTTTCAAAAACCATCGGGTGTCGCTGGAACAAGTTGTCTGTGGGGCTAAACAACTTTTTGAGTCTGTCAAAAGCCAAGTTTTCGTCTAATAGGATTTCAAGTTTGGCTTGAGATTCCTTGGCGCATATGATTTTCATCGCAGATGCTTGGGCGGGTGAGTTTCCTTTATGTTTTAGAAGAAGTTTATAGTTTAAGAGCAGTTGGTCGTAGAAACCAGATTTTGCTTCTTCAAATTTGAACGAACGGTCCGCGATGTCAAGGAAATACCATTTTAGACCTGATATTCTAATTTCGTTTTCAGTTGGCAAATTAATTTTGGAGAAAGACTTATCGCCAATACCAAGGTTAACGTAGAAGTCTTCTCCTTTGCAGCAGTTTATTGTGAAGGCTTGGTCATCACAAGACATGAATTTTGCATTGACAGTGGTTTTTGAAGCATATTGTACTGCGGAGTTGCCAAAAGCGTCTTTAAATTCTTTACCTGGGCTTGCAATAGGTTCTTCTTTGCTTGTTTGATATTTGATACTAAGTCCTTTGGAATAAATTAAATGTGGAAGGATAACTATGTTAAATCTGAATGTTCCTTTAGCGGTCTCGATCGTTTCTTGAATCTTTTTCTCTTTGCAGAGGATAACAAATGCTTTGCAAATTGATGCAAACAAGTTCTGAGTTAATTCATTGTTTTCATTAATAATTTTCGCTTCCTTGTAGGTTTCTAACAAGGGTTCGTTTTGCACAAAATATTTAGAGTTGTCCAAACGCAATACAAGCGGGGTTTGCCCAGTTGCTTTTAGCTTTTCTCGATTTTTATCAAAATCAAAGGAGTATTCATAACTTGATTTCTTCTCTCCTTGAATCACAATTTTGAGTTTATTAGCAAAAAATGAAGAATAGAATGTTATGTAAGGTTTTTTTGAGGCTGACCCTGTGCTTCTGAAGGGGAGACCCACGGACTCCAAATAATTTAGAGGCGTGGACAAGAGTTGTCTAAAAACAATGTCCTGTTGCGCCTCATCGCCGTATTCTTCAAGCGTTTTGGGGTCGAGTTGAATTGATAAGGCGTCTTTTGCTTCTACGTAGATTTTCTTTATAGGTACTACTCTCTTTGGAGATTCGTTTGCATTTTCTTGGTTTTTAAGGTATAATTCATACGATAACGTTTTTTTTACCTCAAATGCTGTAACTTGTTCGTTCGCACAATTGCATTTATTGGTATAGGTATATTACACTTTGCATTGGTGTTTCGTTGCTAGCGTTCGCCTTTACCCCAAATTTGGGTAAGCAAGAAAATCTGTAAAGAGCCATATACGAGCGTAGTTTCACAAAATTTTTAAGCCTTTTTGGCTACTCTTTTTTATGTTAAATTGCCCAAAATGTAAGAGCGAGAAACTCGGAGTAATTGTGTTTGAAGATATAACTAATTTTCAATGCCTAAACTGCAAAACTGTTTTCTCTAAAGCAGAATAAAAAAATAGGTGATACCCCTTTTTGCGCTACGCGCCCGAATCTTTTTAAAGTGCCCAATATGACCCGCAAAAATAATTTTTCAACCTTCTTAAGTTGGATTGTCGGTTTATTCTACGTGTAAAAGTTCGATAATCCAGAATTGTTTGAAATCTATGGAAGAGTAGCTCTTACTGGACAAAAAGAAAAGTTTGAATATGCTCTTAAACCTCTAAACTTGTGGCTAAACGTTTCAGTTTATAGCCCAAGAAAAGGTTATTTCGCTGCGATCTTAGAGGATATTACTGAGCGCAAGAGAACAGCAGAAGCATTAGCTGACAGTGAAGAATTGTATCGGACACTAATTGAAACTGCAGCGGAAGGCATAGTCATCGCTAAACCCGACGGCACCCACCTATTTGTTAACAACAAATTAGCTGAGATGTTTGGCTACACAATCGATGAACTTCTAAGTAAACCAAGTTTTGAGCTGATGTCAAAAGAAGAGCAAAAAAGACAAGCATTGCACATGAGAAACAACTTGGAAAATAACTTGGTTGAATACGGCGAATTTGAGTTCTGCCGTAAAGACGGCTCAATTTTATGGGCTGCCTGTAATGCTTCACCGTTAAAAGACGAAACTGGAAATCACATAGCTAACATTTCAATGTTTAACGATATCACTGAACGTAAAATAAATGAGGAAAAACTCAAAGAAAACCAAGAAAGCATCAAATCCATAAATGAAAAGTTGCATGTAGTGGGCTCTTTAACTAGACATGACGTTAGCAACAAGCTTTCAGCGGTCAATGGCTACACTTACCTGCTCAAGAAGAAGCATAAAGATGAGGCGGATATTGTAGAGGCAGCGGTCAAAATTGAGCAGGCTGTTGCTGATTCAGCAAAGATTTTTGAGTTCGCCAGACTATACGAGAGTTTAGGCGCTGAAAAGCTAATCCAAGTCGATGTGGGCAAGACTCTGGAGGAGGCTGCATCTCTTTTCAAAGATTTAAAATTCAAGATTGTTAATGATTGCAGTGGCAGAATGGTGTTAGCGGATTCATTTCTGAGGCAGATGTTCTACAACTTTATTGATAATACCAGAAAGTATGGTCAGAATGCCACTGTCGCAAGAGTTTATTTTGATCAGGAAGAACAGGGAGGTTTGCGCCTGACTTACGAGGATAACGGCGTTGGCATCTCAACGGAGAACAAACCTAGACTCTTCACAGAGGGCTTTAGCGTGGGTGGCAGCACAGGGTTCGGGCTGTTTTTAATAAAGAAAATGATGCATGTCTATGGCTGGACCATTACTGAAGAAGGTGAACCGGGCAAAGGAGCAAAATTCATCATCCGGTTGCCCTCCGAGCAACACTAAATCTAAGGTAGAGGTATCTTTCCACGTCTTTTTTTGCCTTTTTACATCTTTTTGCGCCTTTTTATGTCTTCAAACGCCTTTCTACGCCTTTTTTCACCCTAACCAGAGACCGAATCAAACGCTAAACCCGAAAAACAACCCAAAACAAGCGATTCCAAAAACGAGATAGGGCCCTACTTTTTACAACAAAAACAGATACAAAAAAAGCTACTACACATTCAGCAAAACTGCAATTGCTAAATAAAACTAACAATTGTTGTAAATCTAAAATAATCACAGTTTTTTGAAGAGCACTTATAATTATTAGAACATGAGTTCAAGAATTCACACACTTATTGTCTTTGACCATTAGTTTAAGTTATTCCTAAAGAATGCGCTTGCCGACAAGAACTTTCAAACTAATAAACAAGATGAGTTGATGAACACCAAGCTTCCTAAGCTTTGAACGAACTGGAACTATCCACAGCATTAAGAACTTAGTTCTACCTATTTAGGTTAGACATTATGGTGGGACATCTGGGATTTGCTCTGAGCCCCAGGGGAGATAACCGACGTGTATCTTTCTACGCGTCAATTTCCTTTTCTTCTACGATTTTCCTTCGGTAGCGTCAAGAAATTCATTAACAGACAATATTTGTGTGTCCTCGTAACTGGTCAATTCGAGAAGGTGCTTGTCACCACTTACAATATAATCTGCTTTAGCTGCCAAAGCACATTCTATTACTTTATCGTCTGCGGGATGTGCAAAAACAGCTTTAACTTTCTTTGTTACCTTGATGAATTTAGAAGTTTCCAATACTGTTTCAATCAATCGGTCACGAGGTAAGCCTTCAGCTTCGTAGATCTTTGCGATCTTTTCATAAGTTAAGACACGACAGATTTCAATGACTATTTCTTCAGATATGAAAACCATGAACTTTCCTTTTTCAGCTGACTTTACAATCTCTGCAGGTTTCCCGCCCCAAAGTAACGCTGAAACCCAAATGTTTGTGTCAAGAACTACCTTTGGCTTTCGCTTCGTCGATGAGGGCGTTTAGCTCTTCCTCCCTGAGGCCCATCTGCCGAACTCTAGCCCAAACTGGTTTCATAGTTTCTTCAAATGAGCCATCAACTATTTTTTTCAAAACAATGGTGTCATCTATTGCTATTGCCAAAATCCTTTCGCCTTTCTTCAAGTTAGCAGCTTTTCGCACGTTCGAGGGTATAACTACCTGACCTTTGGATGATACCTTGGTTGTGGCGGCTTCCATTCGCTCTCACGACTAAAGAGTAAGAATATTCTTACTAATAAACAATCTGAAAATTCAACTACCGCTGGTACCGTATTGGATAGCAAAAAGCGATTAATGGTTATAAGATAGGCTTGAACTCAATATGGTAAGGTTTATTTATGAAAGTTATGCTACGTGAAAATGGCCCAGTACTGATAGAGTCGAAAGGTGAAGCAAAGTTAAAACAGAATGGCGAAGAAAAAGAAGTCGCAGGCAAAATGGTAGCTCTGTGCCGTTGTGGTCAAAGCAAGAACATGCCGTTCTGCGATGGATCACACGCTAAAGCCAACTTCAAAGCCCCAGCAGCAGAAATAGAACTTTAAATAAAAAGCATTAGCTCAACCAACTTTTTTCCGTTTCCTTAGCGACAACCAATGAAAAGCACATAGATAACGAACAGTATTTGTTGAACCCACTAAGATTAGAACCTCGAACTCTCTACGAAATCACTCAAGGTTTCCATTTTTTCAAAACTGGATGCCACATCTCATCGGGAAATGGGGCTAATGTCTGAGAAAACAAACGAAACAGAAAAATATCCATCGTAGAAGACGTCGAGTAATTGATAGACTTTTCAGGAAGAGAGCGTTTATTTTCAACAGTTAAACAACCATAAACAAAGGAGGATACAAGTATGCCTATTCCAATCTACGTTGACTTCCACAATCACACCACTTTCTCTGCTGACTCCACAACTTCGCCAAAGGTCCTAGTTGAAGCACTCAAAGCTCACCCCTATGTAAAAGCAGCCGCAGTTACTGACCATGACACCGTAGCAGGCTTAAAGGAAATCCAACAACTCTCGGCGCCCTTCCCCGATATCCTGATCATTCCGGGAGTAGAAATCTCCACGCGACAGGGAGATGTCTTAGTTTTAGGGGCACAGGAACTGCCGCATAAGCCGTGGGATGTCGAAGATATCGTAGACTTTGCCATGGCAACGGGCTGCGTCACTATTGCAGCACATCCGTTTCGACAGTTCGGGTTAGCCGATGAAGTCGCGGACAGCGGGGTGGATGCAATCGAAGTCTACAACGGTTGCTCCTCAGGTTTTGCTAACAAGAAGGCACTTGACATGGCTAGAAAGTTAGGGTTGCCTGGAGTTTCCGGAAGTGATTCGCATCAGGCTTCGGAACTGTTTTGTGTTTGTACCCAAGTACAAGCCTCGCTAAACTTAGATGAAATCTTGGATGCCATACGGAAGGGACACGTTTCAGCGTTGCCTGCTGGGAAGTCGGTGCGTCTTTAACTGGATCCAGGAAGTTTTTTGTGGTGTAGCGTTGGGAAAAGCAATTTCAAAGGACAGCAATTGTGATATCCTTTATGGATTCTTAGACAGTCGTAGGCTCGCACGGTTTTCACTTGGTGGACCATATCGCGATACGTCAGTTTCTTAGAATTTGTTCATATTGGGCTTTAACCGTTTTTATGAGGTTGAGTCATTGGGGCAAAAAAAAGTTGTATGTAATTGAGGATTTGCACAAATTATATTAACTTTTACAAAACAACTGAGTGAATAGACGGTAACCCTATTTTACTGAAAAAGAAGCATAAAGACCAGCCAGACATTGTTGAGGGACTAAATAAAATCGATCAGGCTATTTGGGAATCGGCAAAGATCTTCGAGTTTGCCAAAATGTATGAGAAAATAGGTGTTGAAAAGCTAACCAACGTCGATGTAGGGAAGATTATTGATGAGGCTGCGGCTCTTTTCACTGGGTTAAAATTTGAGATTGTAAATGACTGCCAGAGCACAAGTGTGTTGGCGGATTCCTTCCTTAGACAGATTTTCTACAACTTTCGACAACACAAGAAAACACGGCGAGAAAGCTACAACTGCAAGAATATACTGTGACCATGAAGAAGCGGGTGGTTTGCACCTCGTTTATGAGGATGATGGCATCGGAATATCGGCTGAGAACAAAAAGAACCTTTTCACAGAAGGCTTAAGCACAGGTTTTGGTCTGTTCCTGATTAAGAAAATGATGGGAGTGTATGGTTGGAGCATATCAGAAGAGGGTGAACCAGGCAAAGGAGTAAAATTTGTCATCCATTTGCCTGCCAAAAGCGCCAAGTGGTAAATTAACCGCTAACCATACTCTGCAATTTTCTAAATCTTTTTAGATAAATGAATTCGGAAAGCGTATCGCGGAGCAGCTATGATGGTATAGGGCATTGATACGTTTAGATGTAGCTGCTTGTGGCGAAAACTACAAATAAAAATGGATAGCTCACCCTTTGAATGCTTTTCTGCCACTACTTCATTTACGAAAAGGCCACCATGATATCTACCACTATTATGATCAGCGCCATCAATATTGCAAAGTCTGAATATTTTGAGAAAAAAACCTGAAAATTCGAATGCCTTTCTCTGTGTTCTTATAAAAATTATTTTTGCCGATTTTTGAACAAGTAACACAACTTTCCTTTTCCAATAACTTCAGCGTACTCAACAAAACTGCTTGTTCGATCTGCATTTGTTTTTCGATATCTGGTATAGATAATGATTGTTGTGGACCTAAAGTTTCTAGAACTTCAACAAAAACTTCTAACTTGGATAGCTTTTGACTTAGCAATTTTTGGCTACTCAAATCTACACCTTACCTGCCTGTATTATTGTTGGACGA
The DNA here is from genome assembly GCA_003165195.1 of Candidatus Bathyarchaeota archaeon. Classification (GTDB taxonomy): domain Archaea; phylum Thermoproteota; class Bathyarchaeia; order Bathyarchaeales; family Bathycorpusculaceae; genus Bathycorpusculum. The sequence goes on from PLSP01000078.1 coordinate 14,008, forward strand.
TTAAACAGTTATGTGAGTGTGTGTCCACACATACACTCCAAAAAGTTAAAAAAATAGCCAAAGTGGCCTCAAAAGTATAGTTTCAACTGCTTCCAGGATTAAGCAGTGAATAGTTGCGTCTCATTTCCTTGAATCTTTAGCAGTTAAGCTTCCTGCCACAGATTTTCAAATGCTCTTTTTAGAATACCTATTTGAAACGGGTCATTGGTCCAAAGAAATCTTGTGAAATGTTCTCGAGCTCTAGTTTCTCCCCAAATAGCTTCTTTACGATCGATAACTAAAACCTTAAACGGAGTTTTATCAACCTTTTTTAACTCGAAAATAAAGTTAATTTTTGAAGACAACAAGCGAAGAGATCTCAAAGTACTACCTGCACCTACCTCATTTTCGCCTAATTCATTGTTGTTGAGAATTATTCGAATTTCAACTTGGTTTTCAAAAATGTTTTCGCAACTTTTTGATTTTACCTCGAGAATCCCCACCAATTCATCTATGGGACCTGTAAAGATAATCGAGTTTTTTGCTTTATTTACCATCTGGACCATTTTTGTTTCAATATTTTCCTGTCTTGCAAGAACTTCAATTGTGTTTTCCTCATAAAAACCAAAAGAAGTACTATTCAGTTTTGATATAAGCTGATCTTTTTTTGATTCGAGTAAATCGAGCTCACGTTTCATTAAATTGGTCTNNTCTTTAACGTTATTAATTCTTCAACGGTAGCTTTGGCATCAATTGCAAAAAATTTTCGAGGAGATTCCAGTCGACTACTAACAATTCCAGTTCCTTCAAGTTCAGGTAAGACCCTATACACTTCTTCTCTCCGTATTTTAGAAAGCATTGCAATCTCGGAGACCGTTGCAGCTCCTAAGACGTTAATAGCAGTGTAGATTCGAGATTTGGTTTTATTCAAGCCAAACGTCATAAACATTGTCGCGACTTCTTCAACAAAATTGCGATACTCATTCGATTGAATCTTGCTGATCTTAACTTTTGTCGATTGAGCTAAGTTCTTGTCTGAATATGTATTCAAGCTTTTTTGTTTAAGCTTTTCTTTTATGGTCCTACGCAGAACTGAGGGGTCTAATGGTTTAGTTAAAAAAGAGCTTGCGCCTATGTTAAGTGATTTGATTGCGTTTTCAGCGGAGGGCATACCTGTAATCATGATTTTTATTGCGGAGGGGTTGATTTGTTGTAGTTGCATTAATAGATCTGTGCCCTCGATGTCAGGAAGGTTTATGTCTATTAAAAAAACATCATAGGAAAGCGCCATTGCTTTAGAAAGCGCATCTTTTCCAGTCCCTGCAGATTCAACTGCATATCCATCTAACTTTAGTATTTTTGAAAAGGTATCCTGAATACTGGTTTCATCGTCCACTATCAGAACATTAATAGATCTTTGACTCATTTTTGCGGAATCGACCTTTGAGTTCTTTAGTACAACTGTCTCTTGGTTAACTCAATCAACAGATATGATGTATTATTTTTTTACAAAGTACTTCAATTGTTTGTATTTAACATTTTCTAATTGTCATGGATGTATAGTCAATTTGAAGCAGGTTCCTAAGTTTGTGGCGTCCAATCAGATGAGTTTCATTACGAGCGCGCCAGCTCATTGAGACCGTGTAAAAATTCATCTTTT
>PLSP01000134.1 GCA_003165195.1 Candidatus Bathyarchaeota archaeon
GAAACATTGTTATTTGCCTGATGCGTTTTTCCGCTCTGAAGCTAGCTAAGCTTTCAACTAAGACTTTGATGCTGTTCCATGAGTTTTTGAGAAAATCCTCTAAAAGGATTCTGCAGTAATCTTCGCTCATAACTCTTAACCTCGTTCTAAAGATTCAGCGAGGTATATACAATTTTTTGAGACAGGCGGGCCTAAAAACATGCGGGAAACGCTAAATTCCTCATCAAATCCAGCGTCAAAAAGCATTTCATGCAGGGTTTTTTCTTTCTTAGGCAGAACCATATAAACGCTTAAACCTGACAATTTCCTAAGGACCGCCTGGATGAGACCAGTTGCAACGTCAACTTTGCTTTCTTGGCAAATTAGTGGCCCGACCCAAGCCATTTTCTCGTAAACGGTGGCAGCCACATAACCTTCAAGCTCTTTGCCGTCGAATGCGCAATAGCTGAGATTTCCTTTTTCTAAGATGATAGATTCCAAGAGCCTTTTTCTTTCGCCGCCAAAATAGTCGCGGTCAAACTGCTCAACCTCTGAGATATGGCGGACTCCGTTTTCAGGACCTGCTTCAGTTTCGGTTACGTCAAGAGTTTCAACACTTAAAACTGAAAAGTCCATTTCAAGTTTGAAGCCCAAGGTTCCGTAGAAGGTCTGCAACCCTGGGTTAGCGTATAGCCCGATGGTTGTGACGCCTTTGTTTTGCAGGTAGTTTACTGCGTGTTTAACCAGAAGCCCCCCCACTCCATGTTTGCGGTATTCTTTTTCTACGATGAGGTTGCCGAACCAGCCCACTTGACCAAAACTGATGCAGGTTGCTATGCCTATTCGTGTTGAATCATCGAGGGCAACTGAGCAGCCATCGGGTTCAAGTGATCTGTTAAACTCAAAATCTTCCGGCGCCATGTTCCAGTTCATGGTGTTGGCAAGGTCTGTGGCGAATTCATAGTCGTTAACGCTCATTGGCTTCACTTGAAACATAAAAAATACAGTGTTACCCTAGGAATTAAGCGTTAAGAGAGTTCAAAGCATAATTAACAAAACTGTTATTCCGACTCAAATTGGAACTGAAAGGGCTGCTTGCGCCTTAAAAGGAATGAAGGCTATACAGCATACCTTACCCATTTCTCGGAGGCATAAATAAACGCTAAAAAACGCAAGCACACGCCAAAACACGCAGGACCACGGGAAAAAACTTTTAGGCACGCTACGGCACGGGAAAACACGCAACCCCCCAACGCCTCAAACGCTAAACCAAGAAAGCAACCCAAAACGCAAACAACAAAAAACCAGCCCAAAAAAACCCACAGTTATGCAGCGGTCAAGTTTTAACAATACAATTTTAGCTAACAAATAAAGGAAAAAGGGTTATTTCTCAGCAAACACTACTGAAAGAGCCTCAGAGCTTTTCTGAATTTCTTTAGTTACGTTTGACAACAGTTTTATGCGGTTTTCTATCTTCCTTTTTTGTTGGCTTGTTAAGTTTTTGAATTTTGGGAGCACATCTCCGATTACGGCAGTCATGAGGTCTCGGTTTTTCTGTTCGCTTAAGTTTTCGAGTTCTAGGTGTCCATCTTGAAACAACATAACCAAGTTTCCAGTGCTATCAACGTAGGCTTTAGATACATCGGAAAGATTGGCGGGTAGCGCTGATTGGGTTACAGCGATTGAGGGCGCGAGGGGCCGCATGAGTTTTAGAAGTGAGGAAAAAAACTGTGACACAAGTATCTTTTCTTCCGAGCTTAACTCGCTTATTTGGCCTATGTCGTCGGCTATGCTTTTGAGAGACTCAACTATTTCCTGGATAGCTGGCTCTTTCTTCTTTTCCATTTGCACTATTGGGGATGCCGAGATAACCGGAATCGTTTCTTTAACTATAGTTACTTCTTGAGTCAATTTACATCAAATTTGAATACGCTTTTAAATACAAAAGCACTTGTACGTCACAAACCTTTCTGACACAAACAAAGCAGCACACTCTAAGCAGAACAATCAGTACTCAATTCACCTAAAAAAACGAAGTAACAGTTCCAAAATAAACAAAAGAAAAAGAAATTAGCTACTTGCGTTTTTAGCTAAATAGCCTTCGAGGATTTTCTTGCGGTATTCAATGACTTCTTGAAGCTCGTTTTTCATTCGCTCGGAAATTTCCGCCACGGCGGTTACGTCAGCAACTACAGTGTTAGAGTTTTTGCCTACACTTTCAGCTTCTGAAAGTATCTCTTTAGCGGATGCCTCGACTTTTGCTGCATCATCTACGACGCTATAAGCAAGTGTCGCCATCTCTTTGGCTTGACTAACAACGTTTTTGGTTATCTGTGCAACTTGCTCTGCGGTTCCAGAGACGTCTTTAGCTATCGCAGCCATTTCCTGTGAAGCTGCAGTTTGCTCTTCAACCGCAGATGATGTTTCCTCAGATGCAGAAGAACTTTCCTCGGCGATGCTGGCAACTTCATCTATTGTCTTAATAACTGAATTTAAGGCTTCTAATCCTTTTTGAACGCCGCTTGTCAGATTGTTTACTTTGCCAGTCATATCTCCCATTATTTTTGAGATTCCCTCAGACTCTTTTATTGCTCCTAAAACAACGTTTGCGCCTTCAGCAGCTCCTGCCTGAGATTGCTGCGTGATATTGCTTGTTTGAGCTCCCGCTTCTTTAATTCCCTTAACAAGATTTATGGCTGATCCAGCTGCTATCTTTGATTGCCCAGCTAACCCTTTAACAGCGTCAGCAACCACCGCGAACCCCCGTCCAGCTTCACCTGCTCGTGCCGCCTCGATGGCAGCATTCAAAGCCAACATGTTAGTTTGGCCGGCAATGTCACTCACAGAATTCGCCATTTGTCCAACCTGGTCAACTGAATTAACCATCGAGTTGACAGCGTCCGAAACTCGTTTTATATCGGTCTTAATGCCTTCGATTGCTACTAGCCCTTTTTGGCCTTTCTCGTTAGCATCTCTTGACTTCTTTAATGCGTCCTCAGTTACGGCTGATGCCTCTTTAGCTATCGAGCCTGCTTCATCCATAACTTTCTTTAGCGCTTCCGTAGTTCTCGCAGCATTCTGTGATAAAGTAGCCAATTTCTGGGCGCCTGACGACACCTGCTGGGAAGCAGTACTAACCTGCTGCATGCCAATAGCCATCTGATTAGAAACACTTGCAGCTTGCTTGCCCATTTCTAAAACTTTAGAGGTTGAGGTTGTGGCAGCGTCTGCGTTGGAAGCAACTTTGTTAGCGACATTCTCAACGTTTTTAGCATTGATACTTACTTGGCCAACTGTTTGGGTGGCGACTGTAGCTAATTCTGCTACTTTTATCGCTGACTGCTCGGTTTGGTAAGCAAGTTCGGCTGCTTTTGCTGAATTCTGGATTGTTTCATCAGCGATTGTGCTTATTTTTTCAGCGCTCTCTATCGCAGCCTTTAGCTGTTCGATAACTTCGTTCTTGAGACTCTTGTTTTCTTCAATTAAGCGTTTATTCTCTTTTTCTAGCTTCGCTAATTGATCCTCAAAATCTGAATTCTCTTTCCCTTGATGCTCGTCAGTCATTTGAATACTATCCTATTCCATTAATTGTATGTTGCTTTCTTTTTTTATATATAATTAAGTTATGAAATCGTTGTCTTGATTCTAAATATTGAAATTAAAGTCTAATCAAAAACCTAGATGCAAGCTTTTAGTATTTCCCTAGGAATTAACTCTAAAGGTACAACTGAATCAATGCAGCCTGTTTCAGCAGCTACTTTTGGCATGCCATAAACAACGCTGGTTTTTTGGTCTTGTGCAATAGTAAAACCACCCTTGCTCTTTATCATCTTAATTCCATTGGCGCCGTCAGAGCCCATCCCAGTCAAAACAACACTGATATTTTTAGATCCAAAAAGCTCAGCCGCTGAGACCAGCAACACATCAGCTGATGGGCGCACATAATTAACCACAGGGTCCAAGTTTAGGCTGATCCGCTTCTCTTTAGTTACTGTCATATGAAAGCCTCCTGGAGCAACCAACGCTAAATTTGACTGAATACTATCACCTTCCTCAGCCTCCTTTACCCTAAACTTGCATTTTTCGTTTAAACCATCAGCGAAAAACTTTGTTATGCCCTTAGGCATGTGCTGCACAATCAGGATGGGTGGTACATCAGATGGAAGCGCTGACAAAACACGTGTAAGTGCAGGAGGACCACCTGTTGAAGCAGCAATCGAAATTATTTTGTCGTCGCATTTCGCCTGAGATTCTGTGTTTTCCCAAGCTTGCATTTTTGCACCGATGATTTTCGCGGATGCCGCAACTTTCACCTTAGAAATTAATTCGTCCCTGACCCCTGTCATGTCCATTGATATGGGGCCTGACGGTTTGGGCACGTAATCCACCGCGCCGTAATCCAGCGCCTTTAGCGTAAGTTGGGTTTCCCGTTGCGTTAAGGCACTAATCATTATGATGGGAATTGGATATGCTTCCATAATTCTTTGAACTGCAGTCAATCCATCCATGTTAGGCATTTCAATGTCCATCGTTACAACGTCTGGTTGCAAGGCAGCGACTTTGGCGATCGCATCTACTCCGTCTCTCGCAGTCCCAATGACAGTAATTTGTTTGTCTGATTGAAGCAAATCCGAGAGAACTCTACGCATAAGCACAGAGTCGTCAACAACAAGCACCCGAATTTGCCCTATAACCATCACACCTTAAAGTGGTGAATGAAAAAATTGCTGCTAAAGTTTAGGTGAGTTTTGCGTTTGCACGTGAAAACCTCGAGTGTCTTCTCTGACCGTACTCATTACGTCTTTGGAGGCCACTTTTAAGAAGTCGAGAAGGATAATGAGGTCTTTATCATGTTTAGCTACCCCTAAGACAGCTTCGGATTTGTCAACAATTAAGCTTTCAGGGTTGGTATCGATATCTTTTTTTGGAAGCGTTAAAACCTCCATCACAGAATCAACCATTACACCAACTGGATGCTTATCCTGCGCAATAATCATGATATTTGTGGTTTCATCTTTCTTACCGGTTATACCAAAACGCCTTCGCAGGTCAATTACAGGTATAACTTCGCCTCGCAAATTCGTAATTCCCTTAACATAATCCGGAGCATAAGGAACTGGCGTTACGCCCTCAAAGTTTTTTACTTCGCGGACCTGATGCACGTTGACTCCATATAAAACATTATCAAGTGTGAAAGTCAGCATCTGAACCTCTTCCATCGAACCCAATTGATCCCTAATACTTACCATCCAAATTACCTTCTGTTTAATTGAACCTATTCACTAAAACTGTTATAAGTCCATTATGAAGGGGCAGTCAATATTTTGGATTAATTTTGGGCATAGAAAATAAAAGAAGCTAAACTATGTAGGCCGAGGAGGAAGTTGTTGACAGTTGATTTTTAAGCCAATCCTCACTTAGCATGCACCACTTTGACTCTGCGCCATCTATTTTAATTACCATTATCAAGTCAAGCGTATCCAGCTTCGCGTACTCAATTAGGACATCATACGTAGCCTTGTTAATTTCAATATCTAAGTCTTGAGACGCGTTATCTGAGGCTCGTTTGGCGTGAAAAACAGCTTGAAGTTTTTCGTCGCCTTCGTGAATTTTCACATTAACTCCATTAACAAAGTATATTTTTTCGTTGTAACTTAAAATTACGTTCCGTGCGTTTTCCGATTTGACTTCTGTATGCTCCATTTTCAAATTTTCTCCTTCCCAATTAGTGAAAATGGTTACAATAAAGCTATCTTTCGATTTTGGAATATATCGAGTTTTGATGCAAGCACAGGATCTACAAAACTGGTTATCAAAAAAGAAAAGAAAGGGTTATGTCGTTTGTTTATTGATTACGTATTTTAGTGACAAATTGCCCCACATCCAAAACCAAAACAACTTGGCCGTCACCGAGAATCGTCGCGCCGCTGATGCCCTTAAGTTTAGCGAAGGTTTCATTGAGTGATTTAACAAGAATGTCCTGTTGCCGCATCACTGAGTCGACCACTAAGCCGACTTTTGTGTTTTCGTCTCCAAGATAAATTATAAGCAATTCGTATTCATCCTCGTCCGACTCGGGGAGACAAAGCAACTTGTGCAAATGAATCATAGGGATAATTTGGTCGCGTACAATGATAGCGTTTGTTTTTCCAAGCGACTTAACATCTGTCTTCTTCACTTTAACGATTTCTGAAACTTGACTAGTAGGTATAGCGAATGTTTGTGCCGTATCTTTAACTAGAATAGCCTGAATAATAGCCAACGTTATTGGGAGTTTAATGATTGTTTTTGTTCCCTTTCCAATTTGGCTTTCAATGTGAACTGTTCCTCCTAAGGCAGAAATCTTTGTTTTAACCACATCCATGCCCACGCCTCTACCGCTTGTTTCAGTTACCACTTTTGCGGTTGAGAAACCTGGCAGAAAAATCATGTTAATTAACTGTTCCTTGTTCATCTTGTCCAATTCAGCTTGGTTAGCAAAGCCTTTTCGCAGGGCGGCGTCCTTAACTTTTTCGGGGTCTATGCCTGCACCGTCGTCGATCACTTCAATAATAATTTGATTACCGTGTCTTAACGCGTTCATCTTGATTTGTCCAGTTACATTTTTGCCTGTTTTTTCTCTTTCCTGAGGCATTTCAATACCGTGATCAGCACTGTTCCTTAACAGGTGAATTAGTGGTTCCCCGATTTCGTCAAGCACCGATCTGTCAATGTCTATGTCCCGTCCTTCCATTGCGAGGTCAATTTTTTTCTCGCTCTTTAAAGATAAATCTCTAACTAGTCGTGGAAAGCGATCGAAAACTTGCCCGACTGGAACCATGCGAACTTCCATTACGAGGTCTTGGAGGTCAGCGGTTAAGCGGTCGATATTTTCAGTTATACGTTTCAAAGAGTCGTTTCTAGTATCAGAGGTTACTTGGAGAAGGGCTATCTTGTTGATGACAAGTTCGCCGACCCAGTTCATTAGTTTGTCAAGCTGATCGAATTTAACACGAACGCTCTGAGTGGACTGTGAGTCAACTTGTACCTTGCTAATTTTTTTGTCTTCAACCGTGACAACATAGTTTTCGATTGGTAATGTTGCAGGTGCCTCTTTGTTGACCGGTTGAACCGCGGCTTCAGGTATTTCTTCACAGTATTGATGGACATTAACTTGTTCAATTTCGAGCACTTGCTTAGCTGATTCCTCAAGTGTTTTCTCATCAAACTTGCTTGTGACTGTTATTTTAAATCCTAAACTAAGTTTTTGCTCATCGAGTTCTTCGTTGCTGGGAATTGTCTTGATTACTTTTGCTATTTCAGAGATTTTGTCAACAACCATACCTGCGCGAATTGTCTTGAACCCGCAGTCATCTGCGAACTTTAAGTCCACCATAAAGCATTGTTCGCCCACACTTTCCGCTTGCTTAACTATGTCCTTTTCAGCCTGGTTTAACACCGCAGATTTAGATTCTGTCTTTAGTTTACCTTCCGGAGTCTTATTTGCCAGAGGCGTTTCCAGTTCAATCCTCATCTCTTTAAGCTTGCCTTTAAGCTGGGAAACCGCTATTTCGCCTTCAACTTTGTTTTGAATGTTTTCGAGGCGCTGTGATAAAGCATCTACGCATTCCAGAAGGGCGCTGATAAGGCTGCTTGAGGGCTTGTTGCCTTTGCGCATGTCGTCAAAGACATCTTCCATAGCGTGAGTGAGTTCCTGGAAATCTTTGAAGCCCATCATACCTGAGGAGCCCTTCAGAGTGTGGGCAGAACGGAAAAGCATGTTGATTACCTCTTGGTTTTCCGGCTCCTTCTCCAAAATCAACATCGACTTCGTAATGGTATCGATGTGCTCTTTTGCCTCTTCAATAAATAACTGCCTGTACTCGTCGTTGTCAATTGACACTGCGCATTTCACCTAGCAAACCTTGATTCAGAACACTCTGGGGCGAAAAGGGTAATTTGTCCAAGTGCGTCTTTTCCTACACAGACACCGACTTAACAGCCTTTGTAGCAGCCAACATCATTCTGTATTCCCCATTTTTACTTACGAAAGTTACAGGTAAGTACTAGACCCCTTTCCACTGTGCGGAGGCGGATTGAGATTTGCTTTTTGATTAACGAAATTGGTTACAAATAGTAGACCCATATCCCATCGATCTTTATCCAAAATGTCTATGTAGTTGACATTAGGTTCTAAACTGTCAGATCCAATTTTACCTATAGACACTTGTAGTAAAATTGAGACCCCTATCCTCCTCTGACCAGCCAAGTTTGGATTCTTATGGTTGGGTGCTAGTATTTACATGGTGTTTTAGGGTAGTAGTAAATACTAGACCCTTATCCTACTGTAGACCTGGTCGAGGCTGGACCGCCTATTTACCTATAGAAACTTGATGTAAATAGTAGACCCCTCCCTCCTATAGAGATTATTTGAACTTTAAAAGTCGCATCTCAAAAGGCGAGCAATACGCCTCAATTTTACCTATCGAAGTTTGATGTAAAATTGAGACCCCTTACCTCCTATGAGGCAGGGCATTGGGTAATTCAGTTCGCCTATTTGAAGATAGAAAGCGGTTACAAATAGTAGACCCCTCCCCTCCTATACTCTGAGTGTAGGTATTACCCCCTTCATCAATTCATGATAAACTCATCAGGAGACTTATTGTAAAAGCCCGTTAACCCTCTTTCCAATTTGCTGGATGCACGCCCGGCAGAACCCCAACCGCGCATAACAGAATACAGCAGAATAAATAACGAAATACGAGGCAGTCTTACCCAAGACGGATAACTATATCACTGCAATATGTTCCAGCAAGGAAGTCGACCATCATTCAAAAGAACCTTCGTCAACGGTGCATGACTCATTCTTAGCGTTTTGTGATGTTGAATGGCTTTCCCGTGGAGCAGTTTAGGGGTTCAATCGTTGATCCAGTCAAGTCAACAACTGAACGCCATGGACTTTCTTGTGCTCACCAAATCATCTATTTCTCAGCAGATTGGCAAAAGCAGGTTTCCTCTTGGAAGCGGAGATCTCGCTGTGATAAGCGGGGCTGCTTGTACGTGGATTTTGTTGTCGGTTACCATATTTTTGCATATGAGGTTGAGTGAATTTTCGGTAAAGTTCAAAACATTTTTTCCTTCGTTAGTGAGCTTGTACACTTTTCGTGGTCTGTCTGCATTCATGTTCCAGGCGCTTGTAACATAGCCTTTTTTCTCAAGTAACCCTAGTAGGGGGTAGACTGTGCTGGGTCCAAAGTAGACGCCGAAGCCTTTGCGGATTTTGGTGATTATTTGGTATCCATGCATGGATTCTTGTTCTAAGTATTGAAGAATGATCATGTCTAAGAGGCCTTTAGTGAGTTTCGTTTGTACTTCTTTTTGGTAATTATTGTTCATTTTGCTTTTTTTCTCCTGTTGTTGTGTTCTACGGATATACTATATGTCGTTTTAAGACACATTTCTTATGTCTTCATAGTACAAAAGCCGCCACATAAACCCTCGCACATATAATGAGCATACTAAGACAACTAATTGTAGAACAAAAAGACAATTCACATGTAAAGTTCACCTCAAAAACCATTATCTCCAGAACAAATCGCAGCAAAACAAAACTGTACAACAGATAAACAGAAAAAGGAGCATTATAAAGTCATAAAATCGAACTTTTCCAAGAGCCTGTTTCATCCGCAATCCTGGACACGAAATTCAACGCCGATGCTTTTAGACTACTTGCTCCATGAGTCTATAAAAGCTAAGAAGAGTGTATGAAAGCTGAAGTACAAAGCAACGGGAGACATTTTTAGGTGGCATGTTTCACGCCCTTGTCTGCACCGGAAATAAGCTCATAACGTACTAATAAGTAGCCTTAGTCGAAAAAGTATTACCGTCTTTTCCCAGTATTTCAAGCCTTGACAATTTGTCTGCTAATTAAGAAAACGTTAAGTAAGCAATATTGAGAAAAAAATTGCTAACGAAGAGCCCTTGCTTTACTCTGAAGGCAATGAGGATTAAAGCAATTAAGACATCCTTTAGGGAATGTTTGGCAGAGTTGTTTTTTCTTAAACCCCCAGCTCTTTCTCAGTTCATCAGCTTCCTCTTCCTGGTCATCTAACTTGTTTTTTGTTTTGGAATAGTTAAGATAGGCATGGGCTATTTCGTGAGCTATCAGGGATTCTGAGTCTGTTCTTTTTAGAATAATCATGTAGCGCTTGTTTATTGCCTCCACTTGAATGGTTTGACTTTGACCTGCATGAAAAGAGACGTTTTGTAATGTGAATTGGTAAACTTCGTCAGGCAGCCTCGATAAAGTATTCAGTAATCTTTCGTGGAGGACACTCCATCTTTGAGCAAGATGAATAAATTCGTCAATATCACTTTCTAAATCTACTTTTGATTTATCTCTTCTCATCTTTCTTTTCCTCGGTCTCGTTCAACTCTAGATGTAACTTGCTTTGACGTCCCTCAGGTAGAAGTCACAACGGTTAATTAATTTATTAAGGCGCTCAAGATTACAATTTCTTGATGCGCCATGATTTTTTATAAAACCAATTTCTAAATCTTTTTACGAATAAACTTAGGTTTGAGACTGAATTCTGGTTTAAAAAAACAGAGCATGAGTTCAGGGTTTATACCTAAACAAAGCTCAGTAGAATGATAGGAGAAAACAATCGTGGAATATCTGCTTCTCTTAGTTTCTATTTTTCTAATCTGCTTGGTCGTAAACTTGAGATTTAAACTTCGAATTTTTGAATAATCAAAACAAGGCATTGTTGTTCTTTCAACTCTTTTTGTAATTGGAATCGCTTTAGACAGCTTTGCAGTGTTAAGAGGATATTGGAGCTATAGTGAAGACAAAAACTTTTTTGTAGGCATTAAAATCTGTATATTGCCTATTGAGGAATACGTATTCATGATAGTTATTCCGTATTTGACTTTAACAATCTTTGGAATAACAAGAAAGACAAGTGCAGTTCATCGTTCAAAAATGGAATAGACCTCAGGTACTGGAGAGCAACAGCCGAATTTTGAGAATATCAAGCAGAAGCGGCAGAAATGGTTCTGAAGTTATAAATCCTCAAAACTACATGGATTTACGTTCAATTGCAAAGATCTACTCTTCTTAAACTAAGACGAACTCTCATTTGCCTTTACAGTTAAAATAACTCTAGGAATACCAGATGGATCTAGACTCACGACTGCCTCATTTTGTTCTGCTTTGATAATTGCTACGAGTACTCCAGATCTTTTTCGCTGTTTTGTTTACTTTTTTTCGTAACTACTGAAACGCAATAAAGAGAAAGAATAGTGATAAGTACGATAGCGAGGAATACCGGTATTGGCACTCCAGCGGGCGATTCGTCTCTTGCAAAAACGATTGATAATTCATAGTTACTATAAACTGTTTTGTACCAGACATAATAATTACTGGCATCTTGCGAAAAACCTTGATTCGTAGCCACCTGATCGTTAACATAAACTTTCGGCGTTACACTATAGGCAAGGGCTGTTTTAGGAACAGTAATATCGTTAACATTGTTGGTAGTATTTTGCCCAATTATAGCAAAAGACAAAGTTGTTTGGGCAGTGGATTGATCTGTTGAGATAACGGCGTTCGTTACCGTCAAAGCTGTTATTCCATCAACCCCCAGATTAACGATGGAGCCATTACTGAGGGTGGCGTTCAGGGATGTAGATTTGAAGATGGGTTGAGGCGAAGGTGTTGGTCTTAGCGTTGGTGAGGGCGTAGGCGTGGGAGTTGGACTTGGAGTAGGGGTGGGTGTTGCTGTTGGGGTTGGGCTAGGCAAAAGAGTTGGAGTAGGGCTTGGAGAAGGAGAAGGGCTAGGTGTCGGGGTTATTGTAGGTGTTGGTATTGGAGAGGCTGTGGGGGGTGGTGAAGGCGTTGGAGTAGGGCTTGGAGAAGGAGAAGGGCTAGGTGTCGGGGTTGGACTTGGAGTAGGGGTGGGTGTTGCTGTTGGGGTTGGACTGGGCGAAGGAGATGGCGTAGGAGAAGCCGTAGGCTTCGGGGTAGGCGAAGGAGATGGACTTGGACTGGGCGAAGGAGATGGCGTAGGAGAAGCCGTAGGCTTGGCTGCAGGTATAATGTCAGAAGCTGAAACTATTTTTGGCTGGATTAAACTGGAAGAGATTAACAAAAGTATAATTACTGCAAACACAACTGCGCCCGAGAAAGTTTTAAGTTTGCCTATTTGTTATCCCCTCAATTATTCTTAGTGTAAAACAAGCGTCTTGGCCTGTCAGATTATTAGTCTAAAGTTGGCAAATTTATTTTGCTTGCCACTATCATAATTTGCTCTGTCAAAGACTCCTTTACAGAGTTAAGCGACACTGGACCATCGCCTGATTGCTTGTGTTCGGCTAAATGATTTTTAGCACAAACTAATTTCTATTACGTGAAAAGCATATAATCACTTGTGATAGGCTTTGCACAATCACGAAGGGCTGAATATCAGTATTGAAAGACAAAGAAAATCATTATACCTCTACAAAAAAAGTTAGTTCAGCAGCCAAAATAGGACACGATTAGAAAAACCAAAAGCACACAAATAGCTCTCAAAGTCTTAAGCAGCGTCGACACGACACCATGGATTGAATACAGCCGAAACGAGAATCATTGTTTATTAGGAAGTATTTAGATTGGTTGCGTTACGTCCACTATATGCGGTAATAGTACAGCTTGGTTAGTACATAGGCTTGCCAAGTCTAGGACCCGGGTTCAAATCCCGGTTACCGCACTGTCATTATTTCAATTCAAACCCTTTTCAAGCACTTTATGCCCTCTTGAAACGTGTTCAACTTTCTGAGATCTCAGGATGGTTTCTGAGCTATAATTGCGTTCCATGGCGATTGATCCTTTGTGAATATTTTGACTCCAACAAATCCAACTGATTGCATAACATTTTGAATCTCTTTCAAAGGAATAAGGCAAACATGCGTTTCCTCAATCAGTTTTGCATTCTCAACCTCATACACCGTGTCTTGAACCATCTCATTCACCAAAAGCAGTCTTCCACAAGGCTTTAGAACTCGCTTTATTTCCTTTAAGGCATCACTAAAACTGGACCAAAAATAGTAGGTTTCACAAGCTGTCACTAAATTGAAATAATCATTTGGAAAACTCATTTTTTCAACAGTTCCTTCAATAATTTGCACGCGATTTTTTTCAATCAATTTTTTATTCATTTTATTTGAGTAATCAACCATGTCTACTGAATGGTCAATGCCGAAGACTTTTCCTGCAGGTGCCAACTTGGCTAATGTGTTAATTGTTTTGCCACCTCCACAACCTACATCTAAAATCACGTCATCAGACATGATTTTTACGTGAGTTAACCCCCAAATGGTTAGAGCTTCATGCTCTCGGTTCATCCTTTTAGCAACTGATCTACCCTGGCGACCCCTTGGGCATTGATATTGATCCATTAACCCCAAAAACGCAAACTCCATTGCAAAGTTGCTGCACGAACTGAACTAATAAGTCAATTGCTCGTTAGGTATTTAACTTTCTTTGTAAACAATCTACCGCGACCCATACATCGAACAAGGATTTGATTACGTGAGAACCGATAAAGACGGCGTTAGCCTCTACAGAAAACTTGAAAAATTAGATTGCCGTCAATCCGACTGCAATATCTTAGACCAGAAAAAAGCACGTATGTGCGGTCGTAGTCTAGTTTGATCTAGGACTTAACTGTTGATGTCAACAGTAGAATTTTCGCTTCTGCGTTCTCCCTTTTCTTTTTTTAGTCTTCATTGCTGAAATCGAATCCTTGACTTTTGCAATTATCGACAAAAAGAGGGCAGGTACACCTAATCATGGGAAAAGGTCGAGGGCTTCAAGTTAGCGGTTTTTCGATGCCTAATTATCACAGCAACAGAGAACACTGAAAGAATGGACAGACCTGATTCAGAAAAAATAGNNCGAAACAAAAGGATATTGATAAGCTACTTCACGGTAGTTTTCTGTTGACTATCGTTTTTTTTGAGAATAAACCAAGTAACAAAAGCAAATATGCCAGCTAACAAAGTCCATGCGAGATCCCCATAAATATATTCTATTTGATTGAAGACGTTGCTGATATATAATACAGTTACAACCAGTCCAAAGAGCACCNNGAGCACCCAAATAATAAACAAAATTGCAACTTGTATCTTTTGACGCTTGGAGTAACCTTTCCAACTTGCCATAATAGTATCTCAAATGGACACAAGGTTAGAGTCTAGTTATAACGTATTGCCTTATAAAATGGAGCAATCAATGACTCAATTAGAAAATATCAAGCATACCTAAATGGAGAGCAATATTAAACCCCATTTACCTTAATGCCCATTTCCCTAAATGGCAAAGGCTGAAAGCAGCTAAAAAAGCGCAAGTTAGCAAAAAAATAAAAGCTTGGAACATGCACACAGACTCTATGCAAATTGGTGAATCAGAACGTTTGATGCTGGTCAAAAAGAAAGAAGAGATATGTGCAGTAACCTTCGAAATAATAAAAATCGCAAGTGACCAAAACAAGTAATTGAAATAAAAAAAGATATGACGTTAATATTGTCATTGTTAAGCACAATAGCTTCATATTCAAATCCTAAAAACCGTGATTTAGATGGTATTGAGGATATGGTTAATGTTATCACTTCTCAGCTTGATGTAGAAAATTATACTCTTGCCGAATGTATGCTGGAAGTTTTTTGTAACACTGTAAACTCAATTAGATTTGATTTTAACCACAAAGACCGCATAAATATTATTTTGCCTAAAAATATCAATTTGAGTCTCATAACTAAGCTATAAAGTCAGAGGTAAAACTTTAGGGAATTTGGTTTTTTTGGGCTGGATTTTTACCTGTATCTGGAATGAATGGATAACTGAACATATCATCGTTCAACGGCTCGATATTGATTCTTAGATTCTTGTACATCGCCTTAAGTAATTCAACAAGCTTCTGATGACCTACTAGTGGGTCTCCATGATTCATAATGTGCTCACGATATTCCTTATAGGCGGTTAGCACTTCTTTCGATTCATGGTAAACAACTGGTAATTGATTCATGGCTTCCACAAATTTTATGTTTTGAAGGCTAAAACGATAAGCCATTATTTGTTGAAGAATCTGTATTTTCAGGCGTCTTGTTTCACTATTTCCATGATACCAGTTTGAAATGATGACACCCAGCAAACCCGAAACCAAGGCAGAGATTACAATGGACAGAACAGTTAATTGAAAGTCACTTGAAACTGACATAGTCTCAAATTAACGCCTAACTTGGCTTAAAATTTGTGGTCTTACTTCAATGCAAAAACTTAAACGATAAACAGTTGAATATCAAGCATGAGCTATGAAGAGATAGTCATTTCCGTTCTTGGTTTTGTTGCGTCTGCTGGCATCATCTCCGCTTGTTTAACCTACGTTTTTGATAAAAGAAACAAAATAGCTTTCAGAGAACAAGAATACAAAGAAATGCGTTACAAAGCTATGGTTTTGCATATGAAGTGTTTGCTTACTCCAAGCGATTTGAAATATATGCAGTTGCATCGTCCTGACTTAAAAAATATGGATGATGTAAAGAATGAGGTTGAAACAGAATGGTACAACTCCTTGCTTTACGCCTCAGATGACGTTATTAAGTCATTAAAGGAATTTATTTTGAAACCTGACAACATGACTTACGCCAAAACTGTTGTAGCCATGAGAAAAGATTGCTGGAATAAAAAGACAAGTTTAAAAACTGAGGAACTTAACCTATAACTAATATTCTTTGATAAGTCTTAAATCTGCACAGCATAGAATCGAAGAAATGAGTTGTTATTGACTCAAATTAATGGGTTTTCGTTTTCTCACATAAATTAGTAAGGAAATAATGACAGCCAACAAGAATGCGATAACAACAAGGGCTATTAGTAAAAAAGATGCGTAAGAAGCACTGCTAACAGAGAAGCTGGTGTTGCAGTAGGGGTTAGCGTTGAAGTTGAAGATGACGGGGTAGAGGTAGAGCTTAAGGGAATGTTTGAAGGTACTATAATTGTCTGAGTGTTATTCCCAATCGCAATACACGATGGCTTCAACCAATGCAAATGCTTAAAACTGCATAGCGTAGAAAGGTATTGTTAGTCACAACAGACGGGGATTTGACCGTTGAATAAGAAACGTTTTGGTAAAATGATATTAAATATAGGAATCGCTTTATTACTTATGGGAATCGGTCTCGGAATATACAGCGAATTCTTTAGCAGGGTTTCGACATATGAAATCTCCATACCTGCAAACAACGTACCTGCATGGTTCGCAAATGTGATTGCAGTAACATATGCAATTTTTGGAATTGCGCTTATTGTTCTTGGAGCAACGGAGTTAGACCCGGACTGGGTCAATCGATGGTTGAACAACCCATAGCCAATTGAATTAAGGATTTACAACTTAAATTTTTGGCTTTCAGACATTCCTTTTGAATCTAAATATTTAGGGCGCTATTAACGAGTACATTCAAGGGTTAGGAACTTCGCTATTATCAGATAATGGCTATGAAAAAAGACACAGAAGAATGGTAAGTTTCTCTTTCTTCTATGGTCAATTTAATATCAATACTGTCAGTATACTTACTCGTAAAAGTTTCTTGACTGGTTTTCGTTAAATTTTCTTTACTAATTGCCCTCATGCGTTTTTGCCATCGCTTGCTTGCGGAAAAGGTCTAATTGCTAAGAAGGGTTCTGTTTTGTTTCTTTGATTGATACGAAATAGAATAGGAAGATTAGATTTATCGCTGTTGACACGAAGAATAGCCAGAAAGGAAGGTTAGGCGTTGAAAGGAAATAACCAGTGGGTATAAAATTGCCCTTGCTTAGATAACCTGCCAGATGACCCGAAATCCAAGTTGGATTCATCTGAATTGTGCCGAGGTTGTTATTGCTGTTAAAATTGCTGTTAAAATAAGTCCATATGGTGTAATTGATATAAACAAAAAACAGCACCAACAAAACGTTAACAATGATTACCGTTATAATTGCTCGTCTATGTTGTTTCAACATTTAGTTTCTACTTTTATTTGTTTTGACCTTGCTTAAAAATTTTATTTGTTAAAGGGTTAATGTATACCCAACCGTAGGAAAAGGTCATTGCTTCAAGTTAGCGGTCTTTCTATGCCTAAGTATCATTGCAACACATAACATTGAGAAGAAAAAAGGCAAGCAATAGAACAGGGATTCGAATACGTTAGAACCGATAAGGATGGCGCCAGCATTCACAGAAAAGCTAAATAATTTCACAGACATGGAATATCAACACTGGTCGCTAGACCAGACAAATCTATGGAAAAGCGGTCGTAGTCTAGTTTGGTCTAGGACATCAGCCTGCCACGCTGACGACCCGGGTTCAAATCTCGGCGACCGCACCATAAATCAGGTTCAAACCTGAACGATGTATTTCTCGCTAAAAAAAATAATTTTTTTAAACTCTTTCAGACCAAACGGATAAGCAGATTCAAGCCCATTTATTGTACTCATAACTCGCGGAATCAATTTCGTATACACACGTCTATAAGCAGCAAGGTACACTATATTGAGTCTGCAGAAATGCTAATTGTTAAGGAGAAGAAAAAAAATTAAAATCGGTTTATTAAGCGGTGGGGGAGATGCACCTGGGATTAACGCCGTCCTAAGATCTATCGTTAGAAAGGCAATTCAAGATTACGGTTATGAAATTGTAGGCGTTAAAGATGGCTGGAGAGGCTTAGTTGAAGGTGAATTTATTCCGTTAGACTTGAAGTCTCTTGTAGGTTTGCTCCCTAAGGGAGGATCCATATTGGGCACATCGAGGACCAATCCGTTCAAGAGCGAAGATGGAGCAGAGTGTATTTTAAAAAACGTTTCCGAACACGACATTGGAGCAATAATCGCAATAGGCGGAGAGGACACGCTTGGCGTAGCCTCCAAACTGTACGAAATGGGGTTGCCTGTCGTCGGAGTCCCCAAAACGATTGACAACGACCTTGTTGGAACGGACTATACCTTTGGTTTCCAAACGGCAGTATCTATTGCTTGTGAAGCACTCGATAGGCTTCATACAACGGCAGAATCGCATCATAGAGTGATAATATTGGAAGTTATGGGCAGATATACTGGTTGGATCGCCTTGGAGGCAGGGATCGCTGGAGGCGCAGATGCAATACTGATTCCTGAGAGGCCCTTTGACATTGATGAAGTCTGTGAATGCATTAGGAGAAGGCAAAAACGTGGTCGAAATTTCAGCATAATTGTCGCTGCCGAAGGTGCCAAACCGAAGGGAGGCGAAGAAATCGTTTATAGCAGCGGAGTCGATGCCTTTGGACATGCTAGGCTTGGCGGTGTGGGCTACTACATTGGAAAGGAAATAGAGAAGAGATTTGAAAACATTGACACCCGGGCGGTGGTTTTGGGGCATCTTCAACGCGGTGGTTCTCCGAACGCATTTGACAGAGTTTTAGCTACCAGATTTGGAATCGCAGCGATTGACTTAGTACATGAAGGCAGATTCGGCCAGATGGTTGCTATCCAAGGAAACGTTATGGTCTCTGTGCCCTTGAAGGATGTTATCGGTAAGCGAAAAACGGTTGATTTAAAGCTCTACGAAATAGGCGCAACATTCTTCGGATAGAAAATACGAGGGGACAATAAATGAAGTTGAACGGCAAGCAAGAATCTGTTGACGCTTATGTGCTCAGAGCTAAAGTAGCGAATTCGCAATGTAGACGCGCGACAACGGGAACAGAAAGACCAAAGGACTCAAAGATCAGGGAAAACGTGAAGTTTGTTTTTGATTTTGAAGAGGGAGATGGCAAGAATAAGCAACTTTTAGGGGGAAAAGGATGTGGTCTGGTTGAGATGACTCAGATTGGGCTCCCCATACCCTTCGGCTGTATTATAACTACTGAAGCCTGTCGCCAGTACTATTCTAAGAACAAGACGCTTCCAGATGGACTTATGCCTGAAGTAACGGAACATATTAAATGTCTTGAGAGCAAGACAAAAAAAGGCTTTGGCAATGCTGAGACTCCACTTCTTGTATCTGTTAGATCTGGCGCAGCTTTATCAATGCCTGGAATGATGGATACTATTCTTAATCTTGGACTCAATGACTCAGTAGTGGAGGGTCTTGGGAATGTTACAAAAAACCGCCGTTTTGCCTATGATGCATACCGCCGCTTCCTGCAACTCTTCGGAAAAATTGCAATGGGATTGGATGAAGCTTATTTTGACAAGATCCTTGAAACTGCCAAAAAACAGCTCGGGGTCGAACTTGATACAGCCATTGGCACAGATGAACTCATTAAAATTTGCAACGAATTCAAAGAAGTTATTAAAAAAGAGACGGGACAGGAATTTCCTCAAGATCCTTGGAAGCAACTCCAACTTGCTATCGAAGCTGTTTTTCGTTCTTGGAAGGGAAAACGCGCCATTGACTATCGCAGGGAATTTAAGATCACTCCAAAAATGGCTGATGGGACTGCAGTCAGTATTGTTGCCATGGTGTTCGGAAACATGGGTAATGATTCTGCAACAGGCGTAGGCTTTACAAGAGATCCTGGAACCGGTGAAAATACTCTCTTCGGAGAATACTTAACCAATGCACAGGGTGAAGATGTGGTTGCAGGGATAAGAACACCTGAACCGATTGCTCATTTGAAAAAAGAAATGCCCAAACAGTACGAAGCTATTGAGGCGATACGCCAAGTTCTGGAGCAGCACTTTCATGAAGTGCAAGATTTTGAATTCACAATTGAGAGAGAAAAACTATATTTGCTCCAAACTCGAAACGCTAAGATGAATGCAACGGCATTAATCAAAACATCTTTCGAAATGGTGTCAGAAAAACTCCTCACTAAGGAGAAAGCGCTTCTTCGCATAAATCCCGATCTTCTTGAACAAATCTTTCACCATCGAATCGACCCCTCGGTATATGCTGAACCAATTGCGGAGGGAATCCCTGCTTCGCCAGGGGCTGCTCATGGAAAAGTCGTTTTTGATGCTGACGAGGCTGAACGGCGGGGGCGCTTGGGGGAAGCAGTAATTCTCGTGAGAGAAGAAACAAAGCCAGAGGACATTCAGGGATTTTTTCAAGCGAAAGGAATACTAACGAGTCGCGGGGGCAAAACCTCCCATGCGGCAGTAGTTGCTCGAGGAATGGGAAAACCGTGTATTGTAGGGTGTAGAGATCTACAGATTCAAACCAACAGTAAATCAGCCTTCTTTAAAGGGCAAAAAATTGTAGCGGGCGATGTTATCACTATAGATGGAGCTACTGGATTGATTTATCTTGGGATCATACCTACTGTTGAACCACATTTCGGTCCAGAATTAAGCTCAATTTTGAGATGGTCTGACGAGATTAGAACTCTGGGGGTACGAGCTAATGCCGATACTCCGGAGGATGCTATGAGAGCCAAAAAAATGGGAGCGGAGGGGATTGGTCTTTGTCGTACGGAAAGAATGTTTAATTCAACAGATCGCCTGCCAATTGTTCGTGAGATGATTCTTGCGAAAAGTGCCGCAGTGAGACAGGAGGCCCTGGACAAGCTTCTTCCAATGCAGAAAAATGACTTCAAAATTATTCTAAAGATAATGGCCGGTTTTCCTGTGACAATTCGTCTCATCGATCCACCGCTTCACGAGTTTCTGCCTTCGATAGAATCGCTTCTAACCGAGATCGAGCGGCTCAAGGACGTGCAGCTGGGTCTTAAACAGATGGAAATGATATCTGAGTCTGTCAAGATCAGCCTGGAGCCTTCGCTTCAAAAATTCATACCTAATGTACAAAAAGTCATTTGTGAGCTTTCAGAAATCAAAAAAGATGATCCTCTTGACGAATTAATTAGAAAGAAAGAAGAGCTTCTGCAAAAGGTTCGTGAGACTACTGAAGTTAATCCTATGTTAGGGCACCGAGGCGTAAGGTTAGGCATCAAATATCCTGAGATCTACCAAATGCAAATTCGAGCTTGCCTGGAGGCTTCAGCGGAACTGCTCAATGAGGGCGTGGATACTCAACCTGAGATCATAATTCCTCAAGTAGTTACGTCGCAAGAACTCAAAAGAGTCCGCAGGTGGCTGGAAGAAATAAAAAAGGAAGTTGAGATAAAGCACGGAATTCAGTTGCACATTCAATTTGGAACGATGATTGAAACGGTTAGAGCTTGCATGCGAGCGGGTCGACTGGCCAAGGTAACTGATTTCTTCTCATTTGGAACAAATGACTTGACTCAAGCCACTTTTTCTTTCTCAAGGGAAGACGCGGAAAACAAGTTTCTGCCTCTGTATAATGAGTTAAAGATCCTTATTGATAATCCCTTTGAGGTTTTGGACATTAAAGGGGTGGGTAGACTTATGAAAATCACAATCGATTGGGGCAAAAAAGGTAATTCTAAACTCAAACTAGGCATCTGCGGAGAACACGCTGGCAATCCACGCAGTGTGGAATTCTTTCAAGCTCTTGGTCTAACCTATGTAAGCTGTTCCCCTTATCGTGTTCCAATTGTTAGACTCGCGGCAGCTCAAGCCAAGCTTAGAGAACTAATGTTGAATACAGATGAATTAAATAATCCCGACTACCCTTTCAACATTTTTTCGTAAGAAAAAAAGATCTTACGTTTTATTTCCCAATATTTACCTCAATAGACAGGAGTTTTAAAAATTACTTCGAATTTTGAGGTACTCATTACAAATTAATCAAACTTTTCGTCTAATAGCGAAGAACATCTAAGTCAAAATAGGTTTCTGGGTGGATTTTGACCTTATCCTCAAACCGAAATTTTAAAGGAATAAACATTTTGAGTTATTTCTTAGCCCGCCACGTCCACTTATGCTAAAATAGGAAACTTTGGTACAAGCAAATCCCACTGGACCCGCGAAAATATGGACTTGAACTTGTTCAGGTCTGCAACTCGACGACCGCACCAAAATTTCTGATTCAATACAAGGCTTTTTTGATTTGAGAAAGGGAGTTTATTGATTTCTCTAAGTTAGTGAAGCAGTTGATTCCCTCAAATTCAAATCTGCCGTCGCAAGTTTTGTTTAGCAAGATGAGTCATGAAGCGCCTTTTTAAAAAAGACGATAGAGTGAAAAAATAGGTTCAAATCTAAAAAAGCAAAACGTTGCTGGGTTGCTTAATGCGCCTGTTTTTTGCTTTTATGGGAAGCTATTAGCATTGTGACAGCT
>PLSP01000170.1 GCA_003165195.1 Candidatus Bathyarchaeota archaeon
AAAAACTAATTGTGCACACGTCTATACAATAAATAAAATGTGTAGTTGACTTATACATAGTTGAGTACTTTTACTGTATGCTTTCCTTTTTTGCTTTTTTTCACATTTCTTTAAGCATTTCAGAACTTGTGGAAAAGGTCTAGTATTCTCTTGTCCACCAGTGCCATTGGTGTCTTCCCCAGATAAGCCACATTAAACCTATCACAAGTGCTGTTATGCTTAGGGTGGCAATGAAGACAACGATGTCCTGAAAGAGATTATAGTTGTTTGACCAAAACAATGCAAAGGATAGGATGAATATTAGCCAACCAAGAACTCCAACTATGGAAACAATAATAGGAGTTAAAGGAAAACCTGACTTTTGCTGTGTCTTATTCCAGCTTGGTTGGTTTTCAGTTTGTATTAGGTAATTGTTCGACATGGTAATAGTCTATTTAAGATGTTTTGAATATTTTATGATTGGCGGTGATGAGCTAATAACTTTCATCTGTATGTCTTCTGTTGTGAAGTGTTGTTTCAAAACTTTCTTTATGAAGGCATTTTCGTTTGTAGGCTGTGAGATGAACATAAAATTTTCTGAGACAGGAAGGTTCTTAACTTCTCTATCTGTTCAACATTCGAAGTTAAATGGTCAATAATAATTTTTTCAAGTTGTTGGGTCAAAGCAAAGAAGAATACACTAAATATTTGGAGAGTGGCGAGAGTGATGCTCTGGCTGAAGCTGGCGAGTTGCTTTGGGAATGTGTGAAAGTTGATTTAGCTCAAGTTACTAGTATGAAAACTGACAACGTTAACGCATTGATCACAGCAGTGGGTCAAATGGGAGAAATCTACAATACGCTCTTCTATCACTGTTACCATTTTCACTCATGGTATATGGGTGGAGTGCCAAACGACTTTGCTTTGGAAAAGAAGCTTTACCTAAAAACTGTAAAGTCTCTGGAAACCGTTATAAAAAATAGAGAAGATAGCAAAAGAACAAAAAAGCAAGTAATAGAAAATATAGTTGGGGCAATCTAAACACAATTAGTATCGTACTTTGTGTTTACGTATGGTCTTCTTCGGTAAAGTTGTTCTAATCAAATCAGAAGTCAGTTTTTTATGCGTTGGAAGGTGCCTTGTTTCGGTACAACCACTTATTCTTACTTTCATCCAAGTCTCCACTGTCGAGAAGTGTAGTTTCAACCTTTCTTTATGAACCGCATGTGTTCAGTGCACATCTATGGTAGTTGAACAAGTAGACCTCTATTGACCATGTGATTCTTGTGGTCGCACTCATGTCGGTGGCGGAGCACACTGCTCTAAATGCAACAGCTACTTCTGCTTCACCTGTATGGTTGAACAAATCTATCTGCAAAAGAAGCTACCTTTGAGATGCCTGAAGTGTGATTTCAAATTAGCTAACCTGCTTTTTTGTCCGAACAATAACCCTTATAACCGTTTGTAACAGAAACAATATTAAGGTTTTAAAAATGGAATGTATATTTTTGGATTCTGATAAGATGTGTGAAGCTAGTGCCACTACTTGTAATTGGAAAGTAGATGAAGAAACATTAAAGGAATTGTGCAATGGTGAAGACTTCCGTTCCTGCCATAGGTACAAAGCATTCATGGAATTGCAGGAAAAAAGCAGTACTTTGAAAGTTGAAAAAGAATAATTCTTTTTATTTTTTCATTATTTCTTGACTTTTTTCCTTGAGTTCTTTGAGCTATTCCTCTCCCTGTTTTTGTGGGATTGCAAAAGCGGTTTTTTGGCTTTTAAAAGGTGGTTTCAAACAGATGTTTGGGTCAGTAGAGGCTACAATAAAAGTGAAGCCAAATTCAGGTAATTTACATCAAAGTATCTTTCTGAAAACATATATTCTGAACAAATCTATCTGCAAAAGAAGCTACCTTTGAAGTGTCCTTTGTGCGGCAAAGAGTTCTGCTAAGGCATTTCTATTCGTGTTGTTCTGCATCTCCACATGCTAACCCTGTCATGGCTTTAACGTAAACTGAACCTTCTTCAAAGGTCTTGAATGGTCCATAAAAGAAGTCGAATTGTGGATGAGACTCTTTTGTGGGTTGAGTGTCAGACTCGATAGTTTCTTGTCTCTTTCCTTCTTTGAATCCTAAGTAGATTTCCAAGCTCTTACCCCTGTTTTACTACTTCAAATGATGAGGTGATTGGAACTGCTTGTTTTAGCATTCCACCCACCGAGCAGTATTTCTCTTCTGAGAGTTTGATTGCGCTCTCGACTGCTTCAGAAGTGACGTTTGTGCCTTTAACTATGTATTTGAGGTGGATTTTGGTGAATACTCTGGGTGGGTCTTCTCTTCTTTCCGCAGTTGCTTCTACAGAGTAGTCCGTCACATTGAGTCTTTTCTTCTTCAGTATAGTTAAAACGTGGAAACTGCTACAGGAAGCTAAACTAGCCAACACATTCTCCATAGGTGAAAGCGCAGTTTCTTCTCCACCGTGGTCCTTTGGAGCATCGAACTTGACTGTTAGTCCTTTCTCATTTTTAGCTTCCAAACGTAGATTGCCTTTCCACTCAACAACCATCTTCTTAGTTGTGGACATACTTGAGTTCTCCGAGCTTGTGCTTACTGTTTTAACGCTGAAACGCTTATGCTAACAACTGTACTAGCTAAGCCAGTAACTTGTTCTTGAGTTAACCCTAAACGATTGATGGCGTTTTTGATTTCTGGTTCACTTATGATGTAGTCAATGGGGTAAGTTTTCTCTTGGAATACTTTCACTTCTTCGAACCCCGCTTTCCGCATCATTTCAAGATATCTATCTTTCAATTCAGCGCCAGCTATGCATCCAGCGTAGGCTTCCATATCCGTCAGTATTGCTTTAGGCAGTGGCTTTAGCAGTACTATATCTGAGACCATTAGTCTTCCTTTTGGAGAGAGGACTCGAAAGGCTTCTTCAAACACTCTCTTCTTGTTGGTCGATAGGTTGATGACGCAGTTTGAGATTATAACATCGACTGAGCTGTCTGCTACTGGAAGATTCTCAATTTCTCCAAGCCTGAATTCAACGTTTGTGTATTTGCCTTTCTTAGCATTTGCTCGTGCTTTGTCAAGCATTTCGGGAGTCATGTCAACTCCGATTACTTTTCCAGTGTTGCCAACCTTTTTTGATGCTAAGAAGCAGTCGAATCCAGCCCCAGAACCCAAATCTAAAACTTTTTCCCCTTCTTTTAGCGAAGCTAACGCAGTCGGATTACCACATCCAAGACCCAGATTAGCACCTTCAGGAACAGCATTCAACTCTTCTTGACTGTAGCCTACCAGTTTGCTTACCTGTTCGTCTGTTGGTTTTGAACAGCAGTTTACACTCGAAGCGCAACAAGAACCATTAGTTTTAGCGACTTTGGCATAGCGTTTTCTCACTTCTTTCTTTATGTTTTCCTTTTCCATAATTAACGCTCCTGTTTAGTTACTCCTTTCAGTAAAGGACTGAGAGTTTTGCTTACTGCACCAGCAAGTCTTTCTGCTTTAATCATCATAATACAGCATACTTCACCCTCTTTCTCACAAGCAACCACGGCAATTTTGTCATTTGGTTTGAAGTTTGCTTTTTCTCGCAGGTCTTTTGGGAGTACGATTTGACCTTTGACATCGATTGTTACGATTGCATCGATTCTACATGTATCTCCTTCACAACTTGCCATATTCAATCATCTATTGATTGATGAGTTGAGTACACTCTTAAGGCTTTCTGAAAAATCAGATAATTCCTACATTATTATATTCACTATTTGCAGAATAAAATTAGAAAACTCCCACCAATCGGCTTAAATATTTGCCACCAAACTCAAATAGTCAATAGTTGGAGTCTTGATGGAGAAGAAGCCGAGTTCTCACCTTTCATGGTTAAGCAAGTTCTTGACCATTTGGATTTTTTTGGCCATGATTGGTGGAGTTTTAATCGGCTACTTATACCCAAACACAGCCACAGCCATCGGTTCTCTAAGTATTGGAACTACCTCAATACCTATCGCTGTAGGCTTGATTTTGATGATGTATCCACCTCTCGCAAGAGTGCGGTACGAAGACCTAAAGAAAGTGGTAACTGCAAAGGGCTCAAAAACTATGCTCACGGAGTCGCTGACTCTTAACTGGGTAATTGGACCTCTGTTGATGTTTGTTTTAGCATGGGTCTTTCTCGGCGCATATCCTGATCTCAGAAACGGCATAATCCTCATAGGCATAGCCCGATGCATCGCAATGGTCATTGTATGGAGCAACCTTGCAGAAGGAGACAATGAATGGACAGCAATACTAGTCGCAATCAACTCTATTTTCCAGATAGTAATGTACTCAGTTCTCGCCTACTTCTACATAACAATAGCAAGTTCTTGGATTTCAGGTTCAGGACAAGTCGTAAACATTTCACTACTGCAAGTCGCTGAATCAGTAGCGATTTACTTAGGAATCCCATTCTTCGCTGGAATCATAACTAGATATTATTTCTTAAAAACTAAAGGCAAAGAATGGTATGAACACAAACTAATGCATAAACTAAGCCATGTGTCACTAATCGCTTTGTTATTCACTATAGTCGTAATGTTTTCACTTAAAGGTCAATACATTATTAACTTGCCATTAGATGTGGTTAGAGTCGCTATTCCACTATTGGTGTACTTCGTTGTAATGTTTTCAGTCGCTTTCGCAGTTGGATATTATTCAAAACTCGGCTACAAAAGAACAACATCACTATCTTTCACTGCGGCAAGTAACAACTTTGAGTTAGCAATAGCTGTAGCTGTTGCAGTGTTCGGTTTAGCGTCACAAGAAGCCTTCGCGGCTGTAATAGGACCATTGATAGAGGTCCCGGTCATGATAAGCTTAGTGAACGTTGCATTCTGGTTAAGAAAGAAATATTACAAAGACGAAGAAACCAATAATAAGAAGCTTAAGGTGTGTTGATTTGACTAAAACAAAAGTTATCTTTTTGTGCACGCATAACTCAGCCAGAAGTCAGATGGCTGAGGCATTTCTCAGAAGGCAGGGTGGAGACTATTTTGATGTTTACAGTGCTGGATTTGACCCCCAGCCTGTGCATCCCTATGCCATCAAAGTAATGCAAGAAATCGGCTATGACATATCTAAGCAGCAACCTAAGGAGCTGTGGCAATTAACCAGAAAAGAATACTTTGGAATAGCAATTACTGTCTGCAAAAAAGGAGAGGAAAAAGACTGCCCAACCATTCCAGGACCCTCAACAAGACTATACTGGAACATTGAAGACCCAAGTGTTTTCGAGGGAACAGAAGAGCAAAAACTCGGGAAATTCAGAGCAGTAAGAGACGAAATACGAGAGGATGTTAAGAACTTCCTTAAAGACAGGAATTTGCCTGTCGCTGAGTAGAGAGGTGATTTCAATCGCTAAGACAAGAATACTCTTCCTATGCACTCACAACTCAGCTAGGTCACAAATCGCTGAAGGATTACTGAGACACTTTTACAGTGACAAATATGAAGTGTTTAGTGCCGGAACTAACCCGACAAGTGTGCATCCGTTAGCGATCAAAACTATGTCTGAGATTGGCATAGATATTTCAAAGCAGTACTCCAAGAGTATTGATGAGTTTAGTGATGTTGACATTGACCTAGCGGTTACAGTTTGCCAAAGCAGTGCCAAAACGAATTGTGTGCTTTGTTCTTCACCGTTAATTATGGGTAGACCAGAAGTAGTTTATGCTAAGTTACATAAGACCAAGCATTATCTTCTTCATGGTTTCAGTGACCCTTCTGACGTTGAGGGAACCGAAGAGGAGAGGGTTACAGCTTTTAGAAGAATAAGAGACGAGATTAAGGATTGGATAATTGGCGAGTTTGCTAACCTCAAAATTGAATAATAATCATCCTTGTCATTATTTCGGTCTTTATTGGCATCTTCTATAGAATCATCAACTATTCCCATGGAATAGCACATTCACCACTCGAGAAGATTAGAGAATTAGTTAAATAAAAAAATATTTTTAACCCAAAGATCGCTGAAATCAATCCGAGCAGAAGTAGTTCAATGGCTACAAAGATGTTGGATTACTCACGGTGAAGTCGGATAAATAAAATGCAGCCATTACTGAGTACGGGCATTATTTTCTTTTCCCTTCAGTTTGCCAAATGCCAAAGCACTTTGAATCAATCGCTCCAAAACTTCAAAATCGCTATGTTGCACCGTTGTTTGTTCATTGCTCAGGTAGTTGTTATTTTTTGCTTGAAAGACATATTTTTCGAACTCGTCCTCTAAAATGTCTCGGGTCATAATCGGGTTTCTATCAAGCAACCTCAAATCGCAGCCTAAGCAATACTCAAAATCAAACTCTAAAGATCTACCCTTAGAGTTGCCCTCTCCAAAGTATTTTGGGTAAGCGGCTAACTTAGCAAACGAAACATCATCAAATTCAATGAACGAAACATGCGTCTTCCGAATATCATGCGTATGTATCAAGAGACACACCACTGGGTTTTCATAGGGGGTGGTCTATTTTAAACAGTACCCAAACGCCACGTATTTCTCTAAGTAAGGGCTTTTTGGAAAAAGCTGTTCTTTCACCATTTATCTTTTTATACTAAGAGTATTAGTTGAAGGCGATAATCTTGCCTGTCAAGGTCAAAGCCAATTTTGAGGCCCAGCATCCCGATTCAGTAACTTCTAATCCAGACGAGAAAATTTGCGAAAAATGCTGCGAAGATCAAAGCAGCGTATCGTCTGCAAATAAACTTGACAACCACAAAACAGTGAATCCCCCCGCAAAAAAAAGTGGAAGAAAACCTCGCAAGGCACATCCAGCCGCGTTTATGGTCCAATGCTATGAACTTGAAGAAGAAACAAGTGGAGCCAAAACTAGACACAAATACTATTGCAGTTTCTCAGACCCATACAACATAAAAGAGCTGGTTGAAGCTAAGGCGTTTTCAAGCTTACAAAATTTTCAACTTCAAATGAAAGCACTTCGGCTAAAACAAACAAACAAAATAGACAAACTAATCTCCGCAGACTCGCTCAAGGCTAAGCTGATCCCTTACAATTTTCAAATGAAGCTTGCGCTTCAAGTAATCAACGAAATGAATTCTAACGCCATTCTTGCCGATGAAGTTGGGCTCGGCAAAACAATTGAAGCGGGCCTCATTATGAAAGAACTGCTACTAAGAGAAGAAATCAACTCCATTCTTATCATTTCCCCAAAAAGCCTATTAGCTCAATGGAAAACGGAAATGTTTGAAAAATTCGGGGAAGCTTTTACCATAGCGAACAACCATAAAGTTAACCTCAAGACGGCTAACAGAATAATTTGTTCACATAACCTTCTAACTAGAAAAATTGATGACTTGGCAAGCCGAACCTGGGACTTGGTTGTAGTTGACGAGGCTCATGCATTTAGAAATGCGCACAGTAAAGGCAGGGTTAGTCTATCAAATCTTAGAAAAAACCATTTCCTGTTACTAACTGCAACACCCCTCTGCAACAAGCTCACGGATTTGTACAGTATTGTAGATCTAGTGGAGCCAGGTACTTTTGATAGCGAGCGCGCCTTTGTTTCGCGGTTTGCTAAAGACGCAAAGAGTCGAGTTGTTAAACCAGAAGAAGCAAACCAACTGAGGCATATCCTAGGTGGAGTCATGTGTCGTACCCGAAGGGAACAAACAGGCATGCCGTTTACCAAGAGATTTGTTGATTCTAGAAGCCTTGAGGCAAATCAACTGGAACGGGCTTTTATTGACAAAGCAACCGAATATCTACGAGAGGTCAGTCAAAACAATTTCAAAACAATTGAAACCCTAATAGCTCAGAACCCAACTAGAAAAATAAGCGAATCCCAAAGCAAAGCCATTTTAGTATTCCAAGCCATCGCTCTTCAACAGTCCTTTTCCAGCTCCCCCGAAGCCTCAATCGAATCATTAAAGAAAAGACAACAACGCTTTCCCTCCGAAACCCAAGTAACAGGCAAACTAATAGAAATGGCTGAGCATATCCAAAGCTCAAAAATTACCCTGCTTAAACAGGTTCTAAATGAGATACCAGATGAACAAGCCCTAATATTTTGCCTGAGAAAAACTACTACACGCAGACTCAAAGAAGTGATTGATCAAGAATTCGGCAAAGCAGACGTTTACTTGGGAGATATGAGCCAGAATGAGAGAGAAAACGTCATTGGAGCCTTCAAAAGAGGGGAAACAAGATACTTAATTGCAACTGATGCTGCCGCGGAAGGGTTGAACCTTCAGAATTGCTGCGTTATGTTTAATTATGATTTGCATTGGAACCCCATGAAAATTGAGCAGCGAATCGGTAGAATCCACAGGTTCCAACAAGACCGCGACGTCACAATCTTCAACTTAAGCATCAAAGACACTATTGACGATTACGTTCTCCACATTCTATACCAAAAAATTGACCTTTTCACTATGGCAATCGGCAAAATGGAAACTGTGCTAGCTGAATTAAAAGAGGGTTCACAAGATATACAAAAAACTATCATGGAAATTTTGCTGAGAAGCAACTCGCATCTGGATATTAAGAAAGAACTGGAACATTTAACCGACGAGTTGAATGACTCGATAAAAAATCAAGAATTGGCTGAAAAGTTTACCCAAGAGGTTTTTGGTTGAGCACAAAATATTCTCAAACAGAAATCCATCAATTCATCAAAGCTTACGTTGCCTCAAAAAAAGGCGAGTTAATAGAGCGCAAAGATGAAATTTTCACCGTAAAATACCAAAATCAAACAAGCTCTACCGAGTACACTTATGAACCCTCAATCGCGAGAGAAAAAAAATCAGTTCTAATCTCGCCAGGCAGCCCCGCCTTCCACCAAATATTGAAAGAATGCCTGGAAAACGGGGTTTTATGCGAAACTTTGCTAAAGCCGAGGGGAAACTTTGAGGGACTGTTAAAGAATCATTTTAAAGATTCGCCCTTTGCTTGCGATCACTGCGACAAGGCAGATTCAGAAGACGGAGCAATTAGCATATGCATAAAACCCCAACTATGTTACCACCACATAAATAATGCCAAAATTACTGGCGTAAAAATCCTCAAACAACAGCCTGTAAGATACTACCAACTTTANNAATAAGCTAAGACCCAAAGACGAAGAAATCATAACAATACTCATAGATGAAAACTTGAATTTTGTAAGCGCCAGTGATTTCCGTGAAGTTGACTTTTTGAATAATGATGCACTCGAGATTCAAGATATTAAGGGAAAGCTTACTTCAGCGATTTTTGATAAGTTAAAAACAGTTGCAGACCAACAGCTTGAAATTATTCTTAAAGAAAAGTTGGTTCTCTTTGATCTGCCGCTTAGGAAAGAAAGAAAGTCCAAACTAAGAAGTTTTGATAAGCGCCTAAGAAAAGAGCACCTTGAACAGCTTATTTCAGGAAAAGTGGAGTTTGATCAACAGAGATGGCAAACTAACTATGAAGCGCTTCTGAAAAGAGAAGAGGAATCACTAACAACCAACATAGCAGTGAAATTCATCAACCTACTTGTGATCAACACGCATAAAGTTAAATTTGAAGTGAACCTTGACAACAACTCAGTCATACAAGCTTCCATAGTCTTAGGTATCAACTCTGCTCCCGAAGTTACTTGTCCAATTTGCAGAAACACGTTCTCAGAGGGCTACGCGACGCAAGATTCCTGCTATGTCTGCAGAAACTGTATTAGAAAATCTATGGACACTGGTGAGATTTATTCAAAAAAAGCAGCCCTCAAGCTGGATGAAACCTTAAGTGAATACATTGAACAAGATGCAGGTTTTGTCTGTTCCGTTTGTGGCAAACGGCACAGCCGGCTACTTGAATTCAGATGTAGTTATGATGATTCAAGCGTATGCATATCTCACTATGAGCTATGCGATAAATGTGGAAAGGTCTTCTCTAAACTCAACCTCTCATACACTGACGAGTTCCAACGACACTTATGCCCGGAACATGCAATCCAATACAAGTTCAGGGAGCATTAAAATGGACAAAGTGAAGTTTAACGGCGTCCTGCAAGAGATAATTGGTCAATACCCAAACATAGACATACCAGAGTTTCTGCAACAAAGACTTCAGCTTCCGAGTTTTAAAGCTGAAGAATTGGCAGCAAGAATAGAAAAAGAATACTGCCAAAAACCTATCCGCAAAACCCAACCAAGCTTCCCCAGAAGTCTTTTTGAAGAAACAAACAAGGCTGACAAATCAAAGCTTACGCCTAAATCAAGCGATTACTCAATTGAATGCCTTTCGGAAAAGGAATTTGAACTTTTTACGAAGTGGTTATTGCAAGAATTAGGATATGAAGTAGAGAAAGAGGCGTCAACAAATGGGGCAGGATCCGATTTTGTGGTGACTAAAAACGGCGTGAAAATTGCAGTTCACGCCAGAAAGTTCCCAAAAACCTACACTGTCTCAAACTTAATTATGTCAGTAGCCGAAAAAACAAAGCAATTTTACTCATGCCAAAGATCAATTATTTTAGCTACCGCATATTTCACCCAACAAGCAAAAGAAGAGGCTCAAAAAGCAGACATTGAGCTTTGGGACCGAGACACAATTACCGCCAAAATTAATGAGCTAAATAAAAAAGCGGAGTTAGAAGCAAAAACTTGTCCAAAGTACAAAGGATCACTCCTTCAAAGCCTTCTCAAGCTGGAGGACACAAACGATTTCATTATCGAGCCCAGAGCAAGTGGAAAATATGATGTGCACTTATCTGGAGTGGAATTTCCTTTGCTTACTTTCCAGGCACTTGCAGGTAATGTCATAAGATGCGTCTTTAGAATCAAGAACAAACAGCCAGTAGCAGAATTTGACGGTGTAGCATTGATTAGTACTGATCGCAATAACAACCGTTCTGGCCCCGACGATGCACACGCCTATGCTCTGATTCTTCAGTATCTTGAAGAATTCCTAAAGTAGGTGGCGATGTAGAGACTATTGACGATAGGTCAGATCCATTTAAGCTAACGCAGTTTTTGCCTAAATACGAACGCGTGAAAGGGTTACGAAATAGATTCCGCTTGGAAAAAAAAAGCATTCAGATTGCCGTTGCCCGCTATCATCTAGAACAATTCTTGTTGTTCAAAAGGCATTTTTTTGCTATTAACCGTTTTAGCATTTGGGGCGCGATAAACATTAAATATATTTACCCTAAGCCCTCTATTATTTGAACAGTTAACCAAAGGCTGAACATTTGGTGGAGAATATGAGAAACTTCAAAGATGCCACTTGGAAAGAAAACGTAACTAAAGTTGTTCAACAGATAAAAGAGCAGGACATCAAGTATGTCAGGCTTCAATTCACTGATATTAACGGTATGCTTAAGAACTTAGCCGTGAGCTCAAAGAACCTTGAGACGATTTTTGAACACGGCCAATCCTTTGACGGTTCATCCATTACAGGCTACCGTCCCATCGAAGAATCCGACATGGTTCTCTACCCTGACCCAACCACGTTTGCCGTGTTGCCTTGGCGACCAAAAGAGAAATCCAGCGCAAGGCTAATCTGCGACATATATACCCCCCAAAACAAACGTTTTGAAGGCGATCCACGATATGTTCTAGAAAAAACTATTGATAAAGCTGCAAAAGCAGGTTTCACGTTTATTTGTGCTCCTGAATTGGAGTTTTTTATCGTGAAGGAAAGCGAGGAAGGCGGCTTGCCTGCACCTATCGACTTGGCAGGCTACTTTGATTTTCATCCAGGCGACTTAACTGACGATCTCCGACGGGAAATCGCTGATACTGCCGAGGCTTTCGGCATAGAAATCGAAATCAGCCACCACGAAGTCGCGTTGGGGCAGAATGAAATTGACTTCAAATTTGATGAAGCACTCAAAACGGCTGACAGAACAATTACCATGAAAATGTGTGGCAAAGTTGTAGGTGCAAGAAACGGGTACGTTACCACTTACATGCCTAAGCCATTCTCAGGCATAAACGGCTCAGGAATGCACACCCACCAAAGCCTCTGGAACAAAGATGCCACAGAGAACCTCTTCTATGCTAACGATGAAAAAAACGGATTCCTCTCAGATCTTGCAAGAAGCTTCATTGGTGGACAGTTGGCGCATGGAAGAAAAATGTGCGCAATCCTAGACTCATGGCCAAACAGCTTCAAACGGCTTGTTCCCGGATATGAAGCACCTGTTTATCTTGCATGGGCACATAAGAACCGATCTCCACTCATACGCGTTCCAAACTTCGGCGGAAGAAAGAATGCCGCTAGATGCGAAATCCGATGTCCAGACGGTGCAGGAAACCCATATCTCCAGTTCGCAGTGCTATTGGCCGCCGGCTTGGACGGAATCCGAAACCGCATTGACCCGGGCGAACCAGTGGAACTCAACGTTTACCAGATGACATATGAGGAACGTAAAGCCCGAAACATCGTGTCGTTACCTGAGTCGCTGCAGGAAGCCCTTGACGAGTTGGAAACCAGCGATTTAATGCGTGAAACATTGGGCGAAACTGCGTTTGAAAATTTCCTGCGTGAGAAACGCCGAGAATGGGATCTTTATCGGACACAGGTCACTGAGTGGGAAGTAAACCGCTATATCAAACGACTGTAAACCCAAAGGTCTCATCTTTTTCTTTTTGACCTAATATTTTTTTTAAAAAAAAATCAAAAAAAGCCACGCTGTTTGGGAAAAACGGGTATTATAGGGGCCCCCCTCCGTCTGTCTCTCTGTCTGTGACTCCGCTCTGAACTGCTAGTTGATTATGGACTTACAGTTTTTTTTGAAAACTAAAATTGTTCTTTGCCATTTTGATGTTTAGAGTAGCGATACACATTGAAAGTAAGACGCTGCCTTCTTTATTGGAGTGTTTAAGTGAAGCGCATTAAACTTTATTTTGCCGGTCTAAAAGCTAAATTTTGCTGAAATCTGATCTTAAACCTTAAATCCTGCTTTGTTTCAATTTGCAGAAAGAGAAATCGTAAAAATGAGCCATGTCATTGAAACTCGGCAACTGACAAAAGCATACAACGCGTTTAAGGCAGTAGATAACCTAAACATTTCAGTGGAACATGGCGAAATCTTCGGGTTACTTGGCCCAAACGGCGCGGGCAAAACTACAACCATATCCATGCTCTGCACCATCCTAAAACCGACTTCCGGAACCGCTTTAGTAAATGGCTTTGACGTTGTTAAAGAGCCGACCAAAGTTCGACGGTCAATTGGGATTGTTTTTCAGGATCCAAGTATCGACGACCGGTTAACAGGCAGAGAGAATCTATATATTCATGCTAACTTGTACGGCGTTCCTCCCTCGGAGCAGAAGAAACGCATAGATCACATCCTAAACCTCATAGAGCTTGAAGACCGCGCAGACGATTTAATGCGTACATATTCCGGCGGCATGCGACGCAGGCTTGAATTGGGCCGCGGTTTAATTCATTATCCAAAAGTGCTTTTTCTAGACGAACCCACCGTTGGTCTCGATCCTCAAACAAGAGACCACATTTGGAAATATATTCACGAGTTAAAGGAAGCACACGACATAACTGTGGTTTTAACAACTCATTATATGGATGAGGCAGACAGGCTTTCTGACCGCATCGGCATCATGGACCACGGCAAAATCGTGATTTTAGATTCCCCTCCCAAGCTTAAAGATACACTTGAAGGCGACGTTGTGGTTGTCAGAGCAAACAATGTTGACGACCTTTCTGAGCTTGTAACCAAATGGTTAGGATTTGACAAGAAAAAAATCGTTGATGGCGCATTAGAAATTACTGTGCGCAACGGCAAAACTGTAATGCCCAGAATCATGGAGCTGGCAACCCAAAATAACATTTACGTTGAATCTCTGCTGCTGCGTGAGCCTAACCTTGAAGATGTCTTTTTACATTACACAGGCAGAACAATCCGTGAAGACACAACCAAAGAATTGCATGGTGCTGCAGCTGCTCGCAGGAGGGCAATCAGGTGAGTGAAACCCGAGGTTTCTATAGTCTATGGCTCAGAGAAATTAAACGGTTTTACCGGGATAGAACTAGGCTGGTAACCAGTTTCGTTCAGCCCTTGTTATGGCTTGTTATATTCGCCGCTGCCTTTGCCACACGTTTTCTATTGCCCGCAAACTTGAATTATCAACAGGTGCTTCTTCCAGGAATAATCGGCCAAACGCTGCTTTTTACGGCAATGTTCATGGGTATAAATGTGATTTGGGACAAAGAATTCGGCTTCATGAAAGAAACCCTTGTCTCACCGGTTTCCCGATTTACAATCTTCATGGGTAAAATGGTGGGCGACAGCACAGATGCTCTTTTGCAGGGCATAGTGGTTTTTGCCATTGGGTTAGCTATAGGCATACCAATTAACCCTATAACATTTCTGTACGCATTGCCAGTAATGCTGCTTGTTACCTTTGGTTTAGTAAGCATCGGTTTAACCATTGCAAGCTTCATGGGTAATCTTGAAGGGTTCGGCGCCATCCAAACCTTCGTGAATCTGCCACTGTTCTTCCTGAGCGGCGCGTTGTTTCTTCTTAAAGGAGCCGGTCTCCCGACCTGGTTAACTGACATTGCAGCTTGGAACCCCCTCACCTATGGCGTCGACGCTTTACGCCATGTCATGTTAGGCGCGGCGTGGGTACCCCTGCAGGTTCAGCCTTTATGGATTGACCTTGGAGTCGTTGCTCTATTCGACGGCATCATGATAGCCTTAGGCACTTGGGCGTTCGGAAGAATGAAATAAATCCAAATTTAAAATTTTCTAACTAAAAAAATAGACTTAAGAAAAAGCGGTTTATTGCTTGTTTGTCATTTCGTTGATTTGCTGCTCCATGGCGTGTCCACGGCAGTAAACTAATGCTTTTTTGACACCTGGAACCGATTTCGCTGCGGCTTTTATGTCTGCTGCAAGCTTGAAAGCGATTGGGCAAAATGGGCTTGTTGGAACGAACTCTACAGTAAACTCGCCTGGCGCCGTTTCTTTGACGCTTTGAATCATTTGCATTTCACTGAATGTTTGACCTGTTTCGGGATCTTGAACTTTACCAACTTCTTCTCGAACTTGGTCTTCTAAGCTGCTCATTTCTATAACCTCAAACTGAGTTAAGAAAATATGAATCAGGCAAACATATAAACTCGCCGTATCGCAGCAGTTTCTGCCAATTTTTTTAGTTTTACAAAAAGCCGCCCCTCGGCTCTTGCGTTATCTAGGCAAAATCATTTATAAAACGTGTGTGTGGCATAAAGATGGACGTGGCATCATGTCTTTTGATGAATCATGCATTTTCTGCAAAATTGTCCGGAAACAGGCGCCTTCAAGCACCGTGTACGAGGACAAATCCGTTATGGCTTTCCTTGACATACGGCCCTTAATAGTTGGGCACACGCTTGTCATCCCAAAAGCCCACTACGTTGACATCTTTGACACGCCAGCCAAGGTGCTCGCCCAAGTTTACTCTGTGACCAAACATGTTTCCACAGCTGTTAAATCCGCCTTCGGCGCTGAAGGAATAAGCATCATCCAGCAGAACGGCAAAGCCGCAGGCCAAGACATCTTCCACCTTCATGTTCATGTTGTTCCACGGTTTGAGGGACAAAAATTGCCCAGTTTTAGCGATCTAAAAGTTGCTGATCGGAGTCAACTTGACGAGACAGCCCTGAAAATAAAGGAACACCTATAAGGGAATTACCTGAGCGCCGATTTGGATTCAGTGTAAACAATGTTTAATAGCGTATCGTAAGGTTTACTATATGTTTGAGGGGCGAGAAGTTGAGAGCACACGAGGAAATCTCTCTCGAAAGCATCCAGTTCAGGTATAGACAAGTAAGATGCAAGATCTGCAACGGAACGAGCATCGACAAAACCGAAAACGAAATGGGCACAAGATGCGAAAAATGCGAAGGCACAGGGTGGCGCTTGTTCCCTGACGGCCCAGTCGAGAAATGCCCTCGCTGCTTAGGCAGAGGCAAAGACTACCGCTTTAAACCTAACGGCAAAACCTGCGACGAATGCGAAGGATTCGGAGAAGTTAAGCTGCTTTAAATAGAGAAACACCAGCCGAGAAAATTTTAGATATTTTTATTACTAACAAACTGCTATAATATTTCTATAGGAATTTTTAGGCAGTGTTTTTTTGGCAAATAAAAAAGGCGATAAATACGAATGTGAAGACTGCGGGCTAGTAGTTTTGGTTGAAGATCCTTGTGGTTGCGAAACAACCGAGATAGTTTGTTGTGGCGAGCCAATGAAGCCTGTCAAGGAAACTCAAAAGGAGAAACCAAAAGCAAATACAAAACCAAGCTCAAAAAAGAGTAAATAATTTTTCAACGCTCGTCTTTCTTTTTTTATGTTTATGGATTCAGGGAAAAATGGGATCAACCCTTTTCCTTGCAAGTCTCCACCCGGCAAATTGTTGTCGGCAGCAGGGGCAAGCCAACATCTCTCCTTGACGCTGACTATAGGTCCTCAAACACAATAGCAAAAGTCTTGGCTAAAAAAACAAAAAACCGCTTAAAGCGATTTTTTAAAAAATGAGGCCTGTAAAAAATACAGGATTAATTTACATCTGCTTGTCTACAGCCTGCATTTTAGGCATCAACACTTTGTCTATGGCGTGGCAAACTCCGTTGTCTACTTCTAAATCTAATTTGATTATGTTTGCACCATTAACCTTCATGTGGCTATGTAAATGCCACATGTTAAAGTCTATCCGGAGTTCTCCTCCTGAAAGTGCTTGCAAATATTCGTGCTGGGCCAAATCAGATGCCATGAGTTTTCCTTCTACAACATGGAAGGTCAAGATTTCTTTCAACTTAGCAGTATCTTTTAGAAGCTTGTCAAGACCTTCTTTGGGGATTTTATTGAATGCTTCATCAGTAGGTGCAAAAACCGTGAATGGACCTGGAGCTTTCAGCGTGTCAACAAGTCCTGCCGCCTTTTATTGCAGTTACAAGTGTACTAAACATACCCGAAAGCATTGCAGTGTCAACAATATCAGGCAAAATTTCACCTCCACTACGGTTAAATTTCCTTAAAACCTAAAAAAAATAAAATAAATAAAATACAGCATAAACCTTGCTAATATTTGATTGCGTGTTTTGGCGCGCCATAAATCTGTTTAAAATAAACCTTCCCCCGCAAATGCGCAACTTGCATGTATTGGGGTAGATTTCTGCATCCTTTATTTGACAAAGAATACGAGCGCCTAAGGTAGTAACCTCACACCAAGGCAGGTTAGTCATAGAATCCGAATACATACCATCAACCAAGTGATTAGAACGAATTAGATCTGTAACTTGTATGAAGATAGCGTTGTGCTAAATAATATTTAGAACTTGGCAAATTGGATTAGGTTGGAGGCCTCTTTTGTGTGTATTGATAGCGGCGAGGCTTACCAATTCGCGTCAAGATATTGTCTTTTACTAAGTCTACCAGTGCATGTGCGACGGCTGTGCGGTCGTAGTGGAAGCCTCTGCGCGCGAGCTCGCTGTGGACGTCGTCGAGGCCTCGTGGTTCGTTGAACCAGTTTTCTTCCCAGAGTTTTTGTATGATGCCTCTGCATGTTTCTGCTCTTGGGAGTGGGGCGGGGCGTTCGGCTGCTTGGGCGAGGTTGGTATTTTTGAGGCGTTCGGTGACGGCGGTTAGGATTTTGTCAACGGCGCCTTGGATTTGGTCTTCTTGGCTTTCGATTTCGAATTCTATGTCGCCTATTTTCATTTTTACTTTGATGGGCGGCTTTTGCTGTTTTTCTGTCAAGCTTTTCATCAGGTCTTCGCTATTGTATATTGAATTGTGCAAGATGCACATGCACAATACTTAAATATTTCACCAACAAGTTGTTGAATATTGGTGAATCATGGTGATCGAACAATATACAATTACACCCAAATATAACTTTCCACAGCCAACCATAGACACAGCTCTCCCACAACGCTTCTTAGAACAAAGCCTTCACTCGCTAAAACAAGTCACACACCAAACCCTCCAACTCAATCCCCAAAACTTCCAACATCTTTCAACCACCGAATTAAACCCATCAAATATCCAGCTAAAACCAGACCCAATTTGCCTAAAACCAGACCACCAAGAAACCCTTATCGCGGCTGTAGATTCATCCACCATAAAAATCGGCGAAACATCAACAGGAATCATCGTCGCGGTTCGTGGAGCAACCGCCTGGCGCCAAAACCACGCTTATAATTACACCCGCTTGGGCCCGTTTGTATTTCACATAACCGAAGACAACAAAAACAGTATCTGCAACACCATTGAACACGCCTATTTCAACACCACTTACAACAGTTGCTACCAAGCAGCGCCCAACCTGATGCAGATGCCCACTCGACTCGCCAGTCTCTTGGAGCGCTGGATGCAAACAATGCTCGCCAAAACTGTCCATAACGGCGTGGTGCTCTTTGATGGATCACTTATGTGCGGCACGCCTGACACGCCAACCCCGCGGCTAAGAGAAATCCTATACTACGCCCGAAGAAACAACAGCACAGTAATAGCCATTTCCAAAGCTACCACGCTGAGGGCAAATGGTATTCTAATCACCGAACAGCTTCCAGTCCATGATCCACCTTACCTTCTGGAGACCGCGGGGCTACGTTTCAAGCCGCCGACAACGCTCTTGGGCGACGTGTATGTTGCAAGGCTCAGCAAGTCAAACTTCGCCTTCCGTCTCGATATCGACCGCGAAACCGAATACAGTCAACGGATTGACGCCGTCGGCAAGGTGCTTGGCAACGACCTCTACAGTCAGAGCTATCCCGAAACGTTGCGCCTTAGCCATATACTTTGCACGTTTACAGCCAATGAGGTTTTGGCAGTAAAGCACTTCATCACCCGCACACACGGGATACAAACCATCAACCGTCCAGACATGCATCGACTACTTTTTGGGCCGTTTGGCAAAGGGGAAATCTACGCATGAAACTTTACAAAAAAGAAGGCAACGTTCTGGAAATTATCAGTTTTCCGACCGAGAGCGCTGAGAAAGGCGACTACCTCCTTGTTGAGGATTCTGATGCAGCAAAGGGGTTGATTGCACAAGTGATTGATGTGCAGTTTGCAGCTGTTCCAGGCGTGCTCGAAGAGCTTTTGCGCACACTGCCTGACGGCGGTGTCCCCCTCCAGGGCGAAGACATAGACCCAATGGAAATCGCGCCCCACATCACCTACATCCAAGATGCAAGCCTTTTAGTCTGCAAGATACGTGCCACCCTTGAGAACGGCATGTTAAGTCCAAGCAGCAGCTGGCTTCCCAGTCGTTCTCAGTCCACAATCAAGAAGCTTTCTGTGCCCATGTTGCTTAAGCTAGCTAAAATCGATGGCCAACTTCCAATCACTTTGGGCGGCACCAAAGACAGCTCGTTGCTTACCATAGACGCCTCAGATATAGACGGCACATTAAACATTATAACTGGCAAAAAGGGCTGCGGCAAATCCCACCTCTCCAAGCTGTTAATGGTTAATCTAGTCGGCTACAAAGCCACGGTCGTTATCTTTGACCTCAACGGCGAATACAGCAGCTTGGGCATGACAAACGACGGCAAGAGAAACCTCTACTACGACAAGATCCACACGCTCACACCCTCGCAGAACTTCAAAGTTGCCCTAGAACAGCTAGGCCTGAATACGGTAATGGGAATACTTGTGAATGCCCTGCATCTTCCCGGTACTTCAGCTCGTGAGTTTCGCCGCCTATGGAAAATGCTAAAAGAGCAAGGCAAGCTAAATCTGCAAAATTTGGGTGAGGCGATCCGAGATTTGAACTGCAACCAGCATGTCCGCGATGCGTTGGCTTCTCGGTTTCACTCACTGGTTAACTCAGGGTTCTTCACTGACAGCTCGGGCGAGGCGACCCTGCTCGAAGAGAGCCTACTTAAAGCCAAAGACCATGGCGGCGCCATAGTAATTAACCTCAAGAACACTTCAAACATCGACCGCCAAATCGTTGTCGAATATTCATTGGGCAAATTGGTAGATTCACTGCAGAATTGGCGGTTAAAAGCTGTTTTCCTGTTCGCTGAAGAAGCTCATCTCTATTTGCGGGAAACCTACTGGGACGATATAGTCACACGTATGAGGCACTTTGGCATCTTCACAACATTCATTACAAATCAACCTGACACAATTCAAGAAACCATTTATCGCCAAGCTGACAACATTTTCCTCTTCAACTTCACCAACGAACATGACCTCGACGTTGTCAGCCGAGCCGCTCGCGTGGACGCGGAAACCGTGCGGTCAATCGCCCGTGACCTGCCGCCACACCATTGTCTGGCGCTCGGAAAAGTGGTAAGCGACTTTCCCATCGTTGCTCGTGTAAGAGCGATGGATATTAGGATGAATGGAGAAACACGCCTCTTTTTTAAGGCTGCTTCTTGACCGTGGGTTATCTTTTGAGCTGGTTTTTCAGTGTTTCTTCGGCTGTTTTGACTGCATCCTGAAGCTTGTCGCATTTTGTTCCGCCGCCTTGCGCGAAGTTGGGTCGTCCGCCGCCGCCGCCGCCGAAAACTGGTGCTGCTACCTTCACAACTGCCCCTGCGTTGACGCCTTTCTGCACCGCTGCTTCTCCCGCCATAACCATGAGCCTGCAGGTTTTTCCATCGCTACCATAGTATAGCGTGGCTGTGGCTTCGTTGCGTTTTATGGTTTCCGTGGCGGTTTGCACCATGCGGTTAATGTCGATTACGTTGCCGAAGTCTCGCTTAACGATGGCTACTCCACCTGCTTCAACTGTTGCTTCTGTCGCAGTTGTTTGACACACGCTCTCTTTTGTCGCGAGTTCTTTAATTAGCCGACGTTTCTCGACATTGGCCTCCTTGAGGGCCTTCACTACTTTCTCAGCCGTCTTATCTAATTTGTCGACTGGAGCCGTCAGTACTTCTGAAACTTTCCAAAGTATACTTTCCTGCTCTTGCACTGCCTTGACCGCTGCCAATCCGACCGCGTAGCCAAGCCGTTCAACCCCATCCTGCACTCGCTCAGTGTAGACAATTTTAACGTAGCCCACCTCGCCTGTGTGTCTTAG
Organism: Candidatus Bathyarchaeota archaeon; assembly: GCA_003165195.1. Classification (GTDB taxonomy): domain Archaea; phylum Thermoproteota; class Bathyarchaeia; order Bathyarchaeales; family Bathycorpusculaceae; genus Bathycorpusculum. The sequence goes on from PLSP01000170.1 coordinate 20,989, forward strand.
ATGGGTTCCTGCGCACGCTTCAACGTCCCAGTCGCCGGTTTTGACGACGCGGATGTCTTTGCCTGGAACTGCACCGCCCTGGTAGAGTCTGAAGCCATAGCGTGATTCAGCTTCATTGCGTGGGTACCACGTGGTTTCAACTGTCATGTTTGCGGCTATTGCTTCGTTCGCGCGGGTTTCGATTTTGTGGACTTCGTCTGGACTCAATCTTCGGTAATGGGTGATATCGAGCCGCGAGGTTTCCAATCCCTTTTGCGTGCCAGACTGCCAAACATGTTCACCGAGCACCCTTCGTGCTGCTCCATTGATTAGGTGAGTAACGGTGTGTGCTTTCATGAGAGAATAACGTCTGTCCCAATCGAGGATACCTTGGACTGCGCTGCCTTCTTTGAATTTTGGTAGTGAATTGATTTTGTGCACGATTACTTTGCCGATTTTTTGGGTGTCAACCACTTCATACTTTTCTGTGCCGCTGGTCAGCCACCCGTGGTCTGCTGGTTGCCCGCCGCCTTCAGGGTAAAAGCATGTATTATCCAACACGACGTATTTGTCGCCGACGACTTTTTGCACTTCAGCGTCGAATTCACGCATGTAAACGTCTTTGTAGTATAGTTGTTCGGTTGGAGGTAGTTTTTCGACTTCTTTTTCAAGGTTTTTCTCTGTTTGCGTTTCTTCCTCTTCTGCGGGTTTACTTGATTGCATGTGTCGCTGAGCGATTAGTGCGTAAAAGTTCTCTGGAAGCTCTACTTCAACGCCTTCTTTTTCCGCTGCTTGCTTCACAATTTCTGGAGGCAGCCCATGTGAATCGTATAGTTCTGTTAACGTGTCCATGGGTAGTTTGCCTGTACCCTGTGCTTTTAGGTCCACGGCGATGCGTTTTACCATACCTTCTCCTCGTTTGAGGGTGTCTACAAACTTTTCTTCTTCAACCTTTAGCATCTCTACGATTTCGTTCTTCATGGCGTTAATTTGGGGAAAGTCTTTTCCCCAGTAATCCACTTGCATATCCAAGATGTCATAGAGTTTAGCCGGCTCCATGTTTAGGGTGCGCATTAGGCGGTACACTCTGCGGAAAAGCAGCCGTGCAAGGTAGCCTTCCTGGATATTGGATGGCACCACGCCTTCTGAAAGCATGAAACTCAAAGTTTTGGTGTGGTCCATAACTGCCCATGCATTCTCAATTGGCACAAGAACCGTTTCAAGTGTTTTAATGTCGATCCCTGAAAGTTCAGCTACGCGACGGCGTGTTACCATTCTATTGGCGTTCTTGTCCACGCTGACCAGTCCAGAGTAAGTGGCAACTTTGGATAGAAACTTGTTGTCTGCGTTGGTTATTCCTGCCATAGCAAGGACTTTGTCTGCCATTGCGCCGTAGATTGCTTGGAAAGCACTTGGTACACCCTGACTTATCCATGCGAAACGGTCGATACCATAGCCTGTGTCCACAGTTCGGATTGGCAACTGCACAAAATCGTCACCTACAACCTTATACTGCATAAAAACCAATGTACCCACTTCGAGGCCACGACAGATGCATTCTACGTCCGGGCCAGCGTTGCCTCCGCCAATCCACACACCCTCCTTATAGATCACTTCCTCCGATTTTATGCCCAGCGCTTCAGTTGCGAAGCGGTGGTGAAAGCGCACAGTGTCATCTTTCCAGTACACTTCTTTGTCTGGGTAGTTGAAGGCGTGGGCTCCACCCATTTCAAAGATGGTGAGGTGCCTACCAAAAGTGGGACCTGTATTAGATATGTCAGTGAGCCTAATTGACGGCTGAGAAATTACCAGCGGGTTTGCAGGCGGCGGCGCGATACCCTCCGTCACGTAGGGTTGAAAGTCGATTATGCTCGCGTGGGTAAGATAGATGTCTTTGCGCCATCTAGCGACCACAGGGTAGGGCTTTATTCGCGTGTGCCCGTTTTTCTCAAAAAAGCTCAAAAACGCCTCACGCATTTCGCTAAGGCTGAATGCTTTTCTTGTTGCAGGGTTATTGATGAATGTGTAGCATCCGCATTCGTCGCTGGTGGATTCGCCGCAGGTTTCCTGCTTCTCGTTTTGTGTCCAGTAGTATTCATTGCATTTTGGGCAATGTTTTCTTACAAAGCCTTCTTGCTTGAAGAATGGAAGAGCATAAGCTTCCGCCGGGAACGATTTCTCAACCATAGATGCCGCCTCTAATTTTACCGTAAGTTGGTTTAGTTATTGGAAAAGGGTTTATGGTTTTCACTGATTTAAAGGATTTCAATGGAACTTGTCGTTTGCTGGCTAAAAGGAAGAGTATCACTAAAAAAGTGTCAGCGAGACATTATAGCACCACTATTAACGTCAAGACTCAGATTTCTTAAGGAAAAGAAGAATGCCAGTCCCCAATCATTGGCAGAGATTCATACTGGCGTTTTTCTAAGCCATAACGCCTAAGCGGCTTAGTAAGATGCCTCTGAGATCTAGTCGAAGTTACATACAAACCTGGCTTTATCGCTCTTGGAGCGGAGAGCTCTTTTTTCTTTAAATCAGGGAATTTACCGCCGCATCCTTCACAACGGAGCCCCTGATTTTTGCCCATGGACTTCAACCTTTTTCCACAATTGGGGCAAAGTGGGTTTTCAAACAGGGTTTTAGTGGCGAGGTTTAGGATTTTGATTTTTTCCAGGTTGATGGTTAGTGGCTTCTTTGGTGTTGCTTTGTGTACGGCACCGTAAACTTCGACGGTGTCGCCGACTATTAGTTCTCTAGCTATTTTTCTCAGATCACCTGTAGGCTCGTAAGCGGCGCAGTCTACTTCTGCGGTGTCGTCCCTAATTGAAAAGATAACGTGACGCAGTGGGATAATGCGGGGGTTCTGCGAGACGATGCCTTTGGCGATTACTGAACTGTAAGGTTCGAGGCTGCTCAGTGATGTGGCAGGTTTTAGGTGGGCGTCGGTCCCTTGGTTTGAACGAAAGATAACCCAGCGCTCGACATGTTCAAGGGGTTTCACCAGTTGGTACGCCTCCTTGACTACCTGGGGCGTCTCGCCTCTGATGCCAAAAAGAATAGGATCAGGCCCCCTTGGTGTAATAATTACTCTACCCTTATCATAGTCAACATTATTGAAAGTGAGGGGTTGCAGTGTTTTATCCATCTCAAAGATTGATTCAGCGTCTACCCGTCGTTTTGTGCCCAAATTCTGATGCTGTCGATAGGCGATGAGCTCGTAGGTGTGGTCGCCGTTGAGTGTTTCACCGACGGCCGCCAACGCACCGATAATGCCTCTGCAGGTGTTGAAACCCAGCGCTTCAGCCTTAAACTTCTTGATTAGCGTCAGCGCATCTTCAAGTTTCACGATTCTCGTCTCCGCTTTTTTGGCGAAGAGAATAAGTTCTTCTGGAACATATTGTGTCTGCAGGAAAACTATTCCTGGGTCTGTGCCTTTTTCGTTGACTGCTGACTGTTCTTCCCATAGCGTTATGGCTGTATCTTTTATTTGTTCCTCAAAACCGGAATCATAGATGAATCTTAAACAAAGTGCACCGTTGCCACGAGTTTTCCAGGGCACGTTCGGGTTAAGCCTTATCAAATTGGGGTAATCAAGAAAGCTAACACGGAAGGCACCGAGGCTTTCGATGAGCAATGCTGCAAGGTAGGTGGTGCAGCCTCCCTTCGTTGAGTCAGTATCATCTAGCCCAATATGCATTACCGGCGAAGTCAATGGCGGTTTTCTCCAGACAATTTAGAGAATGCGTTGAGAAACTAAAAAAACGTTATTGATCAAGTGAGAACTTAAGCGGGTTTACTGAATCATTGGGGTTTGCTCAAAAAACACATGCCCTTCCGGAGCAAACGGCGCTTTGTCGGTTATTAGCATAGTTAATTTTGTGTTTATTTTGCCAATGCTCTCGATCTTATTTGTCAAAATATGTTTCAAGCCCTCCATGGTGTCTGCCTTTACATGTGCAATAATGTCGTAAACTCCATAGAGGCGTTTGGCTTCTTCTACGCCCTCAACTTTTTTTAGGGCTTTCAAAACGTGGTTTTCGGCTCCAATCACTGTGTTTAAGAGTATATACGCTGCGGGCATTTTCTTAGATTCTCCTCTTTAAGGTGGTTTTCGCCGGTTGGTTTCAGAGGTTTGGGTGCTCTTTCTTGTTCAAGGGGAACGAAAAAAGTGTCAGTGTACCAAACCTCTTAATCCAACCAATAAAAAATTCCGCTGGTCCAGTAGGGAGAGTGCAACCTCGAGTTAGGCTACTCCTGGGATGACTCCATTGGGCGTTATAATGCATTCTCCTTACCTCACACGGATAGGTTTTTTATGGTTTGTAAAAATTTAAGAATATGTGATTGTATCGAGCTAGTCACAATTTAATGCCAACTAAACAAGAAATGGCTGTTAAAAGTTATCTTTAACAAAAAAGTACGTTAAGAGAATAAAGTGAAAGAAAGAGAAATTAATTGTTTTTACTTTTCCTCAACGACTATCATTGTGAGTGTTGACCGTACTTTATCGAGTCGGCGTATTCGCCAAGTAACGATTTCTTTGAGTCTATCCATGGTGTCTGCTTTTACTCTTGCAACAATGTCATAGACTCCGTAGACTGCTGATGCTTCTTCTACACCTTCAACTTTTTTCATTTCCTTGAGCACATCAGACTCGGAACCTATTTCCGTGTTTATTAGAACAAAGGCTGTTGGCATATAAAATCCAATCCTATAATAATTGATAAGTCAAGTGTGAATTAAAATCTTTCCTATAATCCCGTCAAGATAACCCTTGCTCGGTTCATTGCAAGGTTTTTGTTATGGTTTGATTTTTTCCCTTGCGGTTTGCCGAATGATTTTTACCCCTGCCCATTGGAGCGCTGAATACGAAATAATAAGTCTAAACCACAAACTCACAATCCTTGTCAATAAAGTCACTGACACGCTCAACGCCGCGGGGATTCCAAGGGCAGAAAACGAAACACTCATTATCAATTCGGGAAACCCGAAAAAAGTAACGCCTACTGTCTGAAGCGTTCCAGTTAACGTGAATACAATAAGAACCTTATCAACTGGTACAGGGAAACCTAATGCAATAAACGTCAGAAAAATAACTGATACTTCACAGATAAAGCTTACAACCGCATAGATGATAGGTTTAATCAGTATTCTCGGTTTAGCCCTCAACTGTTCCATGCCTGAATGAAACCCGCCTAGCACCTCTTCCGCTTTGAGCTTGAAATTTTGAGGGGCCCAGCTTTTCCTAAAAAAAGTGCCCATCCTTATGCCCCAATTTAGCAAGGTTGCGGTTGCAGCAGGATTAAAGCTCACAAAGTAAATCAGCACGGCAGATAATGTTGAGAGCCCCAAAACAAACGCTATTAGAAAAGTCACCAAGGGCGGTAAGGAATAGCTAATTAGAACTAAACCAAGGCCTAGAGCCATGGCGACCACTGTAATTGTTATGGTAAAAATTTTTTGCCCAACAACAGACGCACCGATTTTCGCGGAGTCAATGTCGGCGTCTTTGTTCAAAAAGTAAGTTTTCGAAATTTCCCCCGACCAACCCACCTGTGGCACAGTTGCCTCAAAGAATAATCCAACCCAAGTAAACAAGAAAGCCTTTTGTACCGTAATTACTACTGCCAAATCCTTCAGTAAACTGCGCCAAACAAACGAGGAGAACAAAGCAAACAAAGTGTAAGATACAAAAGAAGTTGTGTAGATCGCCATGTTTGTTTTTGAAAGTATGAATAGAACCTCTGCTGGGTTAACGTAGAAATACAAGTAAAGAACAAAAGCTACCAGTCCTAAAATCAAAACAAAGACAATAGGGTTAATACGCCGGTGTCTTTTTACCTCAGTCATTTCAAAGGTCAAGCCTAAATAAACACAGAACACCTAAATTATTAAGCCTAACCGAAAACAACTAAACCTTTTGCTTCTTCTAATGCAGGTTATCGCCGACCCCCAAAAGCAACAAAGACAAGTGTGTCCATAACCCCGGATAGATAAACAGAAAGCAACAATTATTGAAAAAATAAGCCTATGCATAGNNTGCATAACTCTATTTATTGGTCTCATTTATTTAAGAGCAAAATTTAGCAAAAAAAAACCTATTCGTCCATCATTATAAGCGTTAAAGTGGATCGAACCCTGTTTAAACCTCTTACTTTCTTAGTCACCATTTCCTTGAGGCTTTCCATAGAGTCAGCGCTTACTTTAGTTATTACATCGTAGACGCCATAGGAGTAGTAGGCTTCTTCGACCCCTTCAATGCTTCTAAGCTCCTCCACAACTTCGACTTCATATCCTGATTCAACATTTATTAACACATAAGCTTTAGGCATTTAACTCCCAAATCCTTCGACATATTTTGAGAGACTTGTAGTTAAAAGTCTTTCTGCATGAAATGGGCTAATTTCCTTATTGATTATTTAGTTACCAAAAATTTTATGAGCGTTTCCTTATGAAAAATAAGCTGGAGAAATCAACTCGGTTTATTGTTCAAAATGCGGCACGTCAATCCGGAAACTGCAACCGCCTGTTCCAACTGGGGTGAATCCTTCAACAACGTTAATCCTCAGAGTAGCGTCTTTACTTTTAATGAAATAACGGTTCTTAAATTGCACAGTTTTTCAGCCGTGCACACAAAAGAGTTATATTAAGATACCTTGAAAAGTGTAGGTAATTGCGGGGAAAACAATGGTAAAGTACATTTTCGTTACGGGTGGCGTGTTAAGTTCTGTCGGCAAAGGCATTTTAACATCATCTATTGGTAAAATGCTTCAGGCCCGAGGGTTAAAATGCACGGTTGTAAAGATCGATCCATACGTGAATGTTGATGCTGGCACAATGAACCCGTACATGCACGGGGAAGTATTTGTTACTGACGATGGCGGCGAAACAGACCTTGACCTAGGCTGGTACGAACGATTTCTGGACTTGAGCCTCAAACAGGAAAATAACTTAACCACAGGAATGGTTTACAAGTCAGTAATTGAGAAAGAGCGAAGAGGCGACTTCTTAGGACGATGTGTCCAGATTGTGCCGCATGTAACTAACGAAGTTAAGAATCGTATAAAAACTGTTGGAAAAGCAGTGGGCGCTGACATTGTTCTAACTGAAGTCGGCGGGACAGTAGGCGACATTGAAGGTTTACCGTTTCTTGAAGCTATAAGGCAGATGCGCCTCGAAGAAGGATACGAGAATACTCTCTTCGTTCACGTGGCTTTAGTGCCAATTTTAGATGTTACAATGGAAATGAAAACTAAGCCTCTGCAGCACAGCGTTAACGAGCTGCGTCGTATCGGTATCCAACCCGACACCATCGTTGCCCGAAGCCCGAAAATGATTGATTCAGAAGCCCTGCGTAAAATTGCTTTGTTTGGCACTATTCCTGAAAGCGCAGTTTTCTGCTCCTTCAACGCTGACTCCGTTTATCAGGTTCCACTTATTTTAGACAAGCAGGGAATGGGCGATTTTATCTGCCAACGATTAGCCTTTAAATGTGAAGGCAAAGACTTCAGCGCTTGGCAGGGATACGTTAATGCAATGGTTAATCCCGAGCATGAAGTCAAAATAGCTTTGGTCGGTAAATACGCTGGGTTAACCGACAGCTATGTAAGCATGACTGAGGCGCTACGGCATGGAGGAGGCGCCTGCAAAACAAAAGTTTGCATTTCTTATTTGGAAGCAGAGAAGCTGGAGCATGAACCCCAATGCGTAAAAGACCTTGCTAACTTTGACGGGGTTTTTGTACCTTACGGGTTTGGCCCAAGAGGCACAGAAGGCAAAATTGCAGCTATTCAGTTCGCCAGGGAAAATGACATCCCCTTCCTTGGAATCTGCTATGGTTTCCAGCTGGCAGTTATAGAGTTTGCTCGTAATGTCTGCAATCTGAAAGAGGCAAACAGCACTGAAATCAACCCTGAAACCCCTCATCCAATTATAGATCTGATGCCTGAACAACGCGGAATTGAAATCAAAGGTGCAACAATGAGATTAGGGGCCCACAAGGTTGTTTTGCAGAAAGGTACATTGGCTTACAGCATGTATGGACAAGAAGAAATTTACGAACGCCATCGCCACCGCTTCGAAGTTAACCTTGACTATCTGGAAAACCTGCGTAATAACGGGTTGTGCTTCACTGGAAAAAGCAGTGATGGAAGAAGAATGGAAACAGTGGAGTTGCCAAACAAATTCTTCTACTTTGCAAGCCAGTTTCACGGGGAATTCAAAAGCCGACCTGGAAGACCTGAACCAGAATACTTAGGGTTCATTCAGGCATGTCTAAACAAGAAGCTTGGAAAACCGAAAACAGAGATCGCTTAAGCAACAAATCAGAAAAGGCTATTATGCATGATTAACATGAGACGTTAAGGATTTGTGAGTTATGGCTGAAGAAGGAAATTGGGATTCAAAAGCTTTTGACCAGAAAATGAAAGACAGTAAAACTGAATTGAGTAAACTTCAAACTGAGCTAAATAACATGATGGTTAACTTTGCCATGCGGGCACTTAGACTATACCAGGCTACAAGACCAGAAACTACACTAAGACCCGGAGAAATTGCACTTCTAATTAAAAATGAACTTAACAATTCAATTGCAGACCTCACCGCCCAGTCAAACATAGACAACATTACCAAATTAGTTAAAGAAGAATGGGCAAAACAAAGCAACCCATAGTTTTTCCCTTCTGACCTTTTTTGCTTCGCTTTTGTCGTTGAAGCTTTTTCTCAAAACTAAAGGGAGAGAGCTGAGAATTTTAGATGAAACTGCTCAAACAGTGGTTAATTTGCTAAAAAAGTTTAAGGATAAAAAAGGTTTTGTCTTGCCGGCTTATTTTGTTCGGCAGAATTCTTCCATCGTTTGCATCAGTTTGGGAACCGAGTAGACTATATCGCGGTCGCTTACCATGCCCACGAGGTAGCCTTCTTTGTCAACGATGGGTAGATGTTTGATTCTCCAGTGCTTCATCAGGTTGGCTGCTTCTTCAACAGTTTCTTCTTCGCCTATGACTACTAGCGGGTTTGTGTAGACCATTCTTGCGATGATTGTGCTCAAAGGTGCGCCCATTTCAACTGCTCGGATAAGCACATCTTTAACGGTTATGATTCCTGTTGGTTTTCCGCTTTGTATAACAAGGATTGCGTCTTTATCGAATTTTGTCATTAATGCAATAACTTCTTTGACCGTTGTGTTGTTGTTTACGGTTTTAACGTCTTTTGTCATTATGTCTCTAACGAGAACATTGCTTGCCATTCAATTTCACCTTAACTTAATGAACACACACACTTGTTATTTATCAATTTTTTGTTTATTCAATTTGGCATAAACTTAAAGCATTGTTTATACCTCATGTTTTCCATGAAGGGGAGACACACTTTTGAGCGCTGACATCTCATTGGGAGAACGGTTTGCCTCACGGTTAGATAACGCTAAAAACTACGCCCAGGTGTGGCAGGTAGTTAAGGATTCAGTGGAGTTTGCGGAGGGTAAGAAACGGGAGGGTATGATGCTTTTTCTGGATGATTTACCGCTGCAGCTTGGCGCCTACTATCCGGTTGGAACCAACAATATAGTTCTAAACCGTACCCTTGTCGAAATCGTTGAGGGCGCCGTTAGCAGCAAGCCAACAGTTAACGCTTTAACCTACAATCTGCTGCTCCACGAGTATCTGCATGCTCTTGGCGAAATGTCTGAGGCTGGAGTTAGACGGGAAGTTGTTGAGGTTGCAAAGAAATGCTTCGGGGAAGGGCACATTGCGACGGTTGTAGCGCAGAAAAGTCCGTGGGTTCTACTCAAAGACATCCCACTTGGCCCATATATGGCGCCTAAACGGGTCATGGAAATTGTTAGGGATTTTGAGAAAACAGGCAAATACATAGTTTAGGTTTGTTGTCAGGTCTTTTCGCAGAGTTGGCGGTGTTGAAGTGTTTGTTTTGGGTTGCTTTTTTGGTTTAGGCTTTGCAGTGTTTGCTGGTTGAGTGTGAAAGAGTGCGGAAAAGTCTAATTAAGTTCAATAAAGTTCTTAAAAGTGCATAGAAGTCTAGTGGATGAGGGGTAGCGTTGCCGTTAAAAACAAGAGTGTCATTTGATGCTGCACTTGAGCGCTGCAGCAAAGTGCAGGTGCCTAATGTAATTCGGTGGGAGTTCAAGTTAGAAACCGATCAAGTGCTAAAAGTCAGCGCATCAGTTCATAACGTTCCTTCAGGTCTCCATTTCTTCTACGCTAAGATAGGGAAAGATGGCAGAATACTTATTCCAAAGGTAACGCTGTTAGCCCTGCAAGGCAGAGAACCAAATTTAACAGGCTACTTACTTGACGTAACAATTGAGCCCGCCAGCGAAGTCAAACCATAGCCATTAATATATGGCCCAAATAAGAAGGAATCAAGATTAATGCAAAGTTTCTTTCTCGTTAATCGCCATTATGGAGAATTTTATTTGCTTAACAGGTTTGTTCGCTTTTAAACCGTCAATTAAACCTCTAAGCCGCTTTGAGGGCCCTTTCACAACCATAACTTCCAAGCAACTGGTCTCTGACAGGTGCGCGTGCAAATAGGCAGTTATCATGTCGTCGAACTCATGCTGAAGTTTGAAAAGCTCTTTATTTTCTTCGGTCTTGTCGTAGAGCACGGTGATGGTTGCGATGATGTTTCCTTTGATTTTCTCTAGCTCGCTGTACTGTGTGAGGTACAGGCGGACGGCTTGGCGGACTACTTCGGAGCGGGTTGCGGTTCGGTCTTCTCCACTGAGAATAGTATCTAGTTGCTCAAGCAATTCGTTGGGCAATGAAAGACTAATAATGCTCACTTGCTCACCTGGCTTCTAAGTAATAACATATCAGCCTAATAAAAATTCGAACTTGGTTTTGGCCTTTTAATCCATTAAATGATCTGGAGCTTGCTATACTGAAGTCAGCTGATGTTATTAAAAAATGCATAAAATTTAATAATTCCCCTTGCCCAACTATTTCTAGAAAGAGGTTTATTGTTGCGCAAAACAACCTACATCGCCATTGCAGGCTTGATTGCAATAATTATTTTCGGCAGCTTCGCAGGCTTATACCTTTCAGGCAACCTCTCCCCTAGCACTAAATCAACAGGCAAATTGCAGATAGTAGCCGCTGAAAACTTCTGGGGCAGCCTAATACTTCAACTAGTAGGAACACATGCACAAGTATTCACAATTGTAACCGACCCCAATGCAGATCCCCATGAATTTGAAAGCACCACTGCTGACGCCATAGCCATTGCAAACGCAAACTACGTAATAGTTAACGGCGCCGGGTACGATGATTGGGCTCTCAAACTTATTTCAGCCAACAGCAATCCTGACCAACAAATACTTAATGTTGCAAATCTTGTGGGAGCACACGTTGGTTCAAATCCTCATTTCTGGTACGACCCCACTTACGTAAATGTAACTATTCACCAAATGTACACGGACCTAATTTCACTTAATCAAAGCGACACGGCTTACTTCACTCAGCAGTATGCCAACTTGAACGCGTCACTTGCTCCTTACAACCAGCAGATTAATAACATAAAACGGCAATTTGCAGGTACCGAAGTAGCAGCAACAGAATCCGTTTTTGTGTATCTAGCAAACGCAACTGGTTTAAACTTGGTCTCCCCAAGCGCTTTCATGCAAGCAGTTTCTGAGGGAAATGATCCACCAGCGCAAAGCATAGTTCAGTTTCAACAACAATTGCAGAGTGGAAACGTGAAGGTTTTAGTTTATAATTCACAGACTGTTACCCCAATCACTGGCGAAATGGAATCAATCGCAACCCAAAATAACATTACACTTGTCCCGATAACTGAAACCGTGGCACCGCCCAACACACCATTCCAAGATTGGATGAACTCAGAATTGACATCTATTCAAAATGCACTTGCTCCAATAACCTCTTGATAAATTGGTGAAAAAATGGTTAGTATAGAAGCAGAAAACAATGTATCCCAAACTAATTCGACCAACATAGTTACTGCAGAAAATGTTGTAGCTGGCTATGGTAATAAGATAATTTGGCGTGACGCTAACTTTGTTATTGATCGTGGCCAGTTTGTAGCAGTCATTGGCCCTAATGGTGCAGGCAAAACTACTTTATTTCGTTTACTTCTCGGGCTACAACATCCAATAAGTGGAACCCTTAAGATTTTCAACAGTCGACCCACTCGGGGTAATCCACTGATTGGCTACGTGCCTCAGAAACATGGCATCGATGAAGAAACAAACGTAGAATGCCTAGAGCTTGTTAGGCTTGCCATTTCTGGAACACAATGGGGATTTAACACATTCAGAGGGAAAGACCGCAAAATTGCACTAGACACGCTCCAGTCGGTCGGCGCCGCCGATTTGGCACATAGATCACTTGCCGATTTATCGGGGGGCGAACTTCAAAGAATATTTTTAGCTGAGGCGCTGGTGAGCAACCCAGAAATTTTGTTACTTGATGAGCCTTTGTCAAGCCTTGATCTTAGGCGTAGCAGAGAATTGGTTCAACTTATCAATGATGTTGTGCGGTCACGCAATGTTACCGCTTTTCTGGTAGCCCATGATATTAATCCACTTCTACCCTTCCTCGACAACGTTATCTACTTAGCCAACGCAAAAGTTGCCACGGGAGCACCCAAGGAAGTTCTCACCTCAGAATGCCTCTCTGAATTATATGGCGTTCACGTAGAGGTTATCAGTGATTCCAAAGGAAATGTTGCAATTATAGGCTCAGGAAGCGGAAAGGATTCGGACTTTGTTTTTGGAAATCGCTGCGTCAATTGTAATGAGGATGACAGAAGATGAATATGATTTTGCCAGCTGCAATACTAGAAATATTCCAATACCAATTCATGCAACACGCGTTTGAAGCGGGAACCATAGTTGCAGTCATAGCCGGTATCGTAGGTTACTTCGTAGTTTTAAGAAGGTCATCTTTCGCAGCGCACGCACTTTCACATATTGGCTTCGCAGGGGCTGCAGGAGCAGTGTTACTAGGTGTAAACCCTGTTTTCGGTCTTTTGCTATTTACAGGCGTCGGCGGAACTGGAATAGCTATCCTTGGTCCAAAAGCTGCTAATCGCGACGTCCAGATAGGAACTGTTCTTGCATTCATGCTTGGACTAGGAGTGTTATTCATCAGTTTATACACCGGTTACGCAACTGAAGCGTACTCTATCTTGTTCGGAGAGATTCTCGGCATCAGCCTCAGCGATGTTCTTTTAACATTAGTAGTTGCTGTTGCACTTTTAGTTGCAGTAGCGTTTGTTTATCGGCCATTGCTTTTTGCATCCTTAGATGAAAACGTTGCCGAAGCTAAGGGAATGCCCATGCTTGCAATCGGAATAACATTCATGCTTTTGGTTGCAGTCGCGACTTCTATAGCCGTGCAAGTAGTAGGCGTGCTTCTTATTTTTGCATTAATGGTTACGCCAGCTGCAATCGCTCAAAGAGTTACCAAAAAACCAGTGCGCGCCATAATAGTCTCTGTGGCTGTGGCTTTATTCTCAACGTGGCTTGGGCTTTTCATCTCATTCTACCAACCGTACCCCGTCAGCTTTTTCATAACCACAATCGTGTTTGTCTTATATCTGCTGGTCCGATTCGTTTACCCAAGAATTAGTCGCGCAAAAAACCAGGTCGGTACCGGGAACCCTGATATCCACCCAGTCACTATTGACCAGGATTAAGCTGTTGCAACTTAATGCAATCTTAATGGCGGCAAAAATATTCATAAAAATAGAAAAGGGTTGTTAGTAGTTTTCAACCCATGCCTCAAAGAAAGCTTTCGGATGAGTGCATACTGGGCAACTCTCTGGTGCCTGAGCTCCTTCTAAGACGAAACCGCAGTTTCTGCATTTCCATTTGATTGGCTGATCTTTCTTGAAAACTTTACCTTGCTGCACGCTTTCTAAAAGTTTATTGTATCGTCGTTCGTGGTAGGCTTCGACTTTAGCTACCATCCGAAACGTCATGGCGACATCTTTGAAGCCTTCTTTTTCGGCTACTTCACCAAAATTCGGGTAAAGCGAGCCCCATTCAAGCTTTTCGCCTGCAGCCGCTGCTTTAAGGTTGTCAGCGGTTGATCCGACCATGCCTGCGGGGTAGGAAGCTGTGATCTCTGCCATGCCGCCTTTGAGGTGGTTAAAGAACAGTTTTGCGTGTTCTTTCTCGTTTTCTGAGGTTTCCTCAAAGATGGCTGCGATTTGCTCGTACCCTTCTTTTTTGGCTTTGCTGGCAAAGAATGTGTATCTTGTTCGGGCTTGTGATTCGCCTGCAAACGCTGCTAGGAGATTTTTTTCTGTTTGACTACCAATAAAATCCATGACTTAAAACACCTTAACAGTATAGGTCGCTGTTGAAAAATAAAAGCGTTACCTGTCGATGGAACAGGAATAACGTGTATGCTTTTATTGATGCTTGAAATAATTGTTTTCGCCGAATGATGAGAAGGCATTAGCTAGACATAATCTGGATGATAGCTCAGAGTTACTTTGACGGTAAGGGTGAGTAACTTTATGCAGCTGGTAACTGCTAAGGTTATTCACCTGAAGGATGCCAAGAGGCACCTCATTGAGGATTATGATGTTATCAACAATTAAATTGACCATTATCAACTTGCCAAGGATGCAGAACCAGCAAAACAGGCTATTGGCGTTGACAGGCTGGATGTTGCATGATAAGAGGTTCTATGTTGAAAAGGATATTTTTGACTGCGAGAACAATGTGATTGCAATTTTGGGTAAACTGCTCTGCAACAAAACAGAAAATCGCATATATTATTCTGTAGCAGAACAATTATGGAAAGCTCACGAATTTTCGAGGAATGGAACAGATATGCCTTGCGGAAGGCCCTCCTTCAGCGTACTGCGAATCTGGATGCAATTCAGCGTAATTCACTATCAAAGATAGTAGCCATCACAGTGGTACGACGTTGTAGCAAATCAAGCGTTTTGATGCTACTGGCTCAGAAACTGGCAAAAGAAGGAAAAAAGGTCCGTTATGTCAATGTAGAAGACAGTCTACTTGGAGCAGAAAAAAATGTTCTGGATCGAATTCTCAAGTGGTTTGACGATGAGTGTTTCTTGTTACTTGATGAAATACCAAGCGAGAACGATTGGAACGGTTGGCTCGCAAAAACAAATGAACTCTCAAGGGCAGACTACATCTTGTCGTGGGTTCTTCGCGCAGGAGTTTGGTTGTTCCTAGCAAGCCGTGGCGCGGTCGGATACTTCCAATAGAGCTTTTTCCGCTCTCTTTTAAAGAGTTTTTAGTTTTTAGACGTATAGTCGTTGAGAGCACTACTGCGGGTAGAGGAAGATTGGAGCGTGCACTTTCCGAATATCTAACGTTCGGAGGGTTTCCAGAAGTAATCTTAGCGGAAGATGTACAATTGGAACTTTTTTAGAAATTTTTTCTGTTCCCAAAGATTGTTTCACTAAACAGCAAAACTGTTTTCGGATTTTCTCCACTGGAGATATCTAATGAAAACAGCTTTAGCTTATTAAAAGGACATATTAATTAAGCGAAAACCGCAAAGTGCTATTTGAGGAAAAAATGATATGCCAATAGTTCAAGTTTCTGTTTGGGAAGGAATGACCCTTGAGAACAAGAAAAAAACAGTTGAAGGAATAACTAAAGTTTTTGAAGATTTAGGAGTCCCAAAAGAAGCAGTCGAGATCGTCATTTACGAAGCTCCAAAAAGCAATTGGGCAACAGGAGGACTACTGCATTCAGAAAAACACGCACGCACACCCTCACTATAGACAGGCCCATTATGCCAGCCATTAAACCAATATTAGACCACATACTTACTCATTTCCAAAGAAAAAGCCACTTACGCACCAAAACCAGAATTAAAACTATCTTTATATCATCGGTTTAATTCTTGTTTTTTAGTCGAGATGTTAACTTTTGATAATTGATGTTTTCAACCATATTTACCCAAAAGAATACTTTGATGCATTACCCAAACCTCTCCCACCAATGGTAACCCTGCTTTCTTCCGATAACCCCGCTGAAGGTAAAGGGAAGGCAATAACTGACATAGATTATCGAATAAGTCAAATGAAAAAGTTANNCTCTGTCTCTTCCAGGACCTACGCTTGACGATCTGCCTCCAAACATTCCAGTTAAGGAATTCAACAAGATCTACAAGGCAGCCAACGAAGGGATCGCCAAAATTGCAGATAAGTCCCACGGGCGTTTCAAAGGAATAGCTACGGTTTCTCTTCTAGACGTAGAGGAAGCTGTAGAGGAAACGGAAAGGTCAGTTAAAGACTTAGGACTACTCGTATTCAGGTACTATCGAACGTGCAAGGTAGACCGCTTGATTCGCCAGAGTTTGAGCCCTTATACGCTAAAGTCAGTAAGCTTGGGTGCGGCTTGTGGATTCATCCATCGTACATCAGGACAATCTATGATTGGATGAATGACGACTACAACATGAACATGATGATGGGCTGGGGTATAGACACTGCCCTTGCAACGTTCCGTATTTTCCGAGGCGGCGTCTTGGAGAGACATCCTGACCTAAAAATAATAACCCATCATCTGGGAACTCTTATACCATTAATGGCGGGGAGAATTAACGGCTTTGTAATCGGACAGGGAAAGAATGGTACACCTCCTTTGCCGCTGAAAAAGACCGATTGAATACCTTAAAATGTTCTATGTTGACACTGCAGAAGGAATGTGGAAACCAGCCATGGATCTTGCCCATGGCTTCTACGGTTCTTCTCATATGCTTTTTGGCACAGACTACCCTTGGGGCGACACAGCCAAGATCATCAACAATATAAAAGCACTCAATATCACCGAAGAAGAGAAAAATATGATCTTGAGCGAAAACGTCCTAAAACTCTTTAAAAATTTAAATTAGCTGACTGTTTGCGTTTTCACGT
>PLSP01000138.1 GCA_003165195.1 Candidatus Bathyarchaeota archaeon
AATAATTAATCTAATTAGCTATAAGTTGAGGCGCAAGCTGGCTAACCATTCTGGGGACAGCTGCCAACATTAACTGATTGGTGAGTCTCGGGATCAAGTCAAGGGAGATTTATTTGTGCGGTTAAGCAGTTAACGCCGACTGAACCTTGATGGAGCACAGGCTTAGCCTCAACTTACGCTAAATTTGACAGACTATAATTACTGGACTTAGACTTTTTAGTTTACAAGCTTGCCAGAACAAGCCTTGCTGAGTTAACGTCAACTTCGACGATTTTGCAGCCTTTGAACTCCTGTGCTTGGCCTAAAATGTTCTTAACTACTACTACGTTATTTCCTTCTACCTTCGCGTAGATTATATCTTTGATTTGCGTTTTCCCGTTTAAGATCACGTTGAATTCACACATAGGTTTTCCTCGGCTTTGAAAAAAAGGGATTCTTAGTAATAAGGGCTTTCATAAAAAACTTAATTGATCAAGAAAACAATGCTTTACTCCGGTTCGTTTTCTACTCCCGTAGTTCGGTTCTATTCAAATTAACCAGCCCAATGTCCTTGTTCAAACAAGATTAACACCGTAAGCTTTTTATTTGCACGCTTCTTCCTTAATGAAGCGTGGAATTTAAAGAGGCAAGAAAATGAGGGATCGTCACCTCAATAGTTGGGATCGTTGGGTACTTATTCTTTGATTCTCCCAGGAAATCCTCTGAAAAATTCGCGAAATTTGCAACCTATTCTTTTCTAGACGAGAGTATGTACGCTGAAAGGAGACGCGATGAAAAATGGTAAAAATGTCTGGTGCAAAAGCACTAATAGAATCCCTTGAACAACAAAATGTAGACGTTATATTCGGAATCTTAGGCGGAGCAATACTTCCAGTCTACGATGAGTTATGTGGAAACCAGAAAATTCGACACATCCTCAGTAGACATGAGCAATGTGCAGCCCATGCAGCTGAAGGCTATGCTAGAGCAAGTGGACGCGTAGGAGTTTGCTTGGCAACATCTGGACCTGGAGCTACAAACCTAGTAACGGGAATTGCGAACGCTTACTTGGATTCCTCGCCAATGATAGCCATAACGGGGCAGGTTCCATCGTCGGGAGTTAACACTTCATACATGATTGGCAAAGACGCCTTCCAAGAAGCAGACATAATCGGTATCACCACGCCAATAACAAAACATAATTATCAGCCTCGCACGGTCGGTGAAATCCAACCAATGGTCAACGCTGCATTCTACATAGCTTCCTCGGGAAGGCCAGGACCAGTTCTAATCGACATACCAAAAAACGTTCAATCAGGAATAGATGAGGTTGAAACGGGACTTACCGCCAAAATCGAAGCTCGAGGTTACAAACCGAAAATTAACCCTGACCTGAGTAGAATTAGTGAAGCAGCTGATTTATTGGCGGAAGCAATAGACCCGATGATACTAGCTGGTGGCGGAGTTATATCTTCTAACGCATCAGACGAATTAATGCAGTTGTCGGACTTACTGATGGCGCCTGTTGCAACAACTTTCATGGGCAAAGGCGCTTTTCCTGAAGGACATCCGTTATCAGTTGGATGCATTGGAATGCATGGAAACCCAGCAGCAAACAAACTTATGGGCGAAGCTGAAGTGCTCTTAGCCGTCGGAACAAGATTTTCTGACCGTGCAACAGCAAACTTGGACACATTTGCTCCAAACGCCAAAAAGATCCACATAGATATTGACGCCGCAGAAATCAACAAGAATATTGAAGTTGATGTCCCAATCGTTGGAGACGCAAAAGTATCTTTAAAGCTACTGTATGATGCCTTGATAAAGAAACTACCAAAAATGAAAGTTAGCGCATGGTCAAAGCGTGTTAAAGAAGCCAAAGAGCAACTAAGCCCCATGATGAAGGAAAGGCCCAAAGACCTTGTGCCTAAAGCCTTGCTGATAGAACTAAGAAAACTGTTGCCAGACGACACCATTGTCACCACTGAAGTAGGTCAAAACCAGATGTGGTCAGCATTGTACTTCCAAGCGCTCAAACCAAGAACCTTCATCAGCTCAGGTGGTCTTGGAACCATGGGTTTCGGTTTTCCAGCAGCCTTAGGCGCAAAAGTAGCCTGTCCCGATCGTGCTGTTGTGGACATAGCAGGAGACGGTAGCTTCATAATGACTGAACAAGAACTTGCATGCTCAGTAACAGAAAACATACCTGTCACAGTTATTGTGCTGAATAATTCAGTGCTAGGTATGGTTGCCCAGTGGCAAAGAACGCTCTATCAACGACGCTACATGGCGGTTAATCTGGGAAAGACACCCGACTTTGTCAAGCTGGCCGAGGCTTATGGGGCACAAGGCATACGTGCAAACTCAATGGAGGAATTCCACAAAGCAGTTAAGACAGCGCTAAAAAGTAAAGTTACAACTGTAATCGATGTGCCCATCGGCTCAGAGCATGACGTTGTTCCATTTGTGCCGCCAGGCTGTGGTCTACCACAACAGAGAGGCGACTTCTAAAATGAAAGGCGAAAAAACAAAAATAATCTCAGTGCTCGTCGAAAACAAGCCAGGTGTTCTCCATGGAGTCGCCAACTTGTTCAGACGCAGAAACTTTAACATTGATAGCATAACCGTCGGTCCAACTGAGAGAGCTGATACAGCTCGTATGACAATTACGGTTAAAGAGGACGAAAAAACAATAGAGCAAGTTGTAAAGCAGCTGGCTAAACTGATAGATGTGCTCAAAGTCGAAGAACTTGAGGAGGGGACCTTTGTGATGCGTGAGTTGGCGCTCATAAAAGTTGACGCTCCAACGCCCAAAGAACGTTCAGACATCATTAACTGCGTGGAAGTCTTCAGAGGTAGAGTCATCGATGTTTCAGTCGACAGTTTAACAGTTGAAATCACTGGAACCCCCGACAAACTTGATGCTTTTCTTAACCTTATGAAAGAAACTGGTGTCATCGAGCTTGCGCGAACAGGCATCACTGCTTTGGCTAGAGGCGCGAAATCGATACGAATCGATGAGTAAATCGTCGTCTCTAACGGAAAACCTTAATTCATAGTTTCTCAAAAATGGGAAACCTCCCCGCAATTTAATCAAAAATAAGTAGATTAGTCGTAAGAGAAGTGGAAAAAAATGAATATAACGGAAAAAATCTTGGCGAAGGCAGCAGGTAAGAAAGTTGTGCAGCCAGGAGAAATCGTGGATGCAAACGTAGACATGATTATGGTGCACGATTTAACTGGGCCTTTAGCTGTTGAAGCCTTCAATAAAATCGGTATACAAAAAGTTTGGGATAACCAAAAAGCAGTGGTCATACTGGACCATCAAGTGCCAGCTGAATCTGTCAAAGCAGCTGAACTTCACAAAACCATGCGGCAATTCGCCAAAGACCAAAACTTGCGCTTCTATGATGTGGGCAGAGGTGGAGTCTGTCACCAAGTAATGCCTGAAAAAGGGCACGTGGTTCCGGGAACAGTAATAGTCGGCGCTGATTCACACACCTGCACCTATGGAGCATTTGGAGCCTTCGCCACAGGGATAGGCTCAACAGAAGCAGCCGCAGTCATGGCAACAGGAAAAATATGGATCAAAGTCCCAGAAGCAATCAAGATCACAGTGAACGGCGAATTCCAAAAATTCGTCACACCAAAAGACTTGATCTTGGCAATAATCGGGCGATTAACTGTGGACGGCGCCACCTATAAAAGTGCAGAGTTCACGGGCCCAACTATTAAAAACATGAGTATAGCTGGAAGAATGACTATGTGCAACATGGCGGTGGAGATGGGCGCTAAAAATGGCATAGTGGAACCAGATGAGACAACCCGCAAGTTCTTAGAAGGCAGGGTTAACGCGTTGCCCAATTTTGAAGCGTTAAAAAGCGATAAGGATGCCGTGTTTGGGCGCACCGAAGAGTTTGATGTTTCAAAGATGGAGCCCCAAGTTGCTTGTCCATCTCAAGTAGACAACGTTAAACCAATCAGCGAAATAGGAGACATGCCTATTGAGCAGGCGTTTATCGGTTCATGTACCAATGGCAGACTCGAAGATCTGCGTCTCGCAGCCCAAGTCATAAAGGGCAAGCACGTTAAAGATGGTGTTCGAGCGTTGGTGATTCCAGCTTCTCAAGAAGTCTATACTCAGGCATTAAAAGAAGGCTTACTGGAAATCTTCACAGAAGCAGGCGCATTAGTCTGCGGCTCAGCATGTGGACCCTGCTTAGGCGGTCACATTGGACTGTTAGCTGCGGGAGAAACATGCGTTAGCAGCTCAAACCGAAACTTTATCGGAAGAATGGGCAGCCCACAGGCCAACGTGTTTTTAGCCTCCCCCGCAACAGTTGCTGCTTCAGCAATAACAGGAAAAATCACTGACCCAAGAAAGGTGCAGAAAGCATGAACATGAAAATCAAAGCCCCAGCAATGAAATTCGGAAACAACATTGATACAGACGTTATTCTGCCCGGTAAATACTTGGTGCTAGTTGACCCTTGCGAGCTGGCAAAACACGCTTTAGAAGGGTTGGACCCCTCTTTTCCCCAGAAAGCAAAAGAAGGCGTCATATTGGTCGGCGGCAGGAACTTCGGGTGCGGCTCTAGCCGTGAACAGGCACCTCTGGCTCTCAAGTACGCAGGCGTAAAGTGCATCTTAGCTGAATCATTTGCACGCATTTTCTTCCGTAACGCAGTCAACATTGGCTTACCCGTAATCGAATGTAAAGGCATATTCTCCGCAGTTAACACAGGCGACCAATTAACTGTAGATTTTGAGGCTGGTACGGTAGAAAACGTTTCTAACGGCAAAAAGTTTCAAGTAGAGAAGCTGCCACAATTCATAGTGGAAATATTAGCAGACGGCGGATTAATTGAAAATTTGAGGAAAAGGTTGAATAAGAAATGACTGAATACACAATTTCTTTGATACCCGGTGACGGGATAGGTCCAGAACTAACAGAAGCGACCCTGAAAGTAACAGAAGCAGTAGAGAAAAAGTTTGGCGTAAAGCTAAAGATGGTTGAAGCGCCAGCAGGCGACATCGCCCTCGAAAAATTCGGCAAAGCCCTGCCGGAAGACAGCGTGGAAAAGATCAAGGCATCACACGCTTGCCTAAAAGGCCCAGTCGGCGAGTCAGCAGCAGACGTCATAGTAAAACTGCGCATAATGTTTGACCTATACGCTAATTTGCGTCCATTGAAGGCTTACCCGGCAGTTGAAGTAGCTAGGCCAGACATTGACATGATGTTTGTCCGCGAGAACACTGAAGACGTATACAAAGGCTTAGAATTCACAATCGGTAACGATACCACGTTGTGCCTGCGTGTAATAACCCGCAAAAACTGTGAGCGAATAGCCAAAAGAGCCTTCGAAGTCGCACGACTGAGAAACGGGAAAAAGAAAGTAACTGCAATCCATAAAGCCAACGTTATGCGGGTAACCGATGGGTTATTTGCCGGTATATGCCGCGAAACAGCAAAACAGTATCCAGACATCGCCTTCAACGAACTCTACGTCGACGCTGCCTCCATGAGGCTAATCAAAGCACCGCAGGATTTCGATGTTCTTTGCACCTGCAACATGTTCGGTGATATACTATCTGACGAAGCAGCTCAGTTAATTGGAGGGTTAGGCATGGCTCCTGGCGCAAACATAGGTGACACCTTTGGGCTCTTTGAACCCATCCATGGCTCCGCACCAAACCGTGCCGGTAAACACACAGCAAACCCAATTTCTATGATATTGTCAGCGAAGATGATGTACGAGTGGCTGGGCGAAAAATACGGCGACAAGAAAGCCCTCCAAGCAGGCAATGCAATTGAGAATGGAGTCATTTACGCGTTGAATAATCGTCAAACTGTTCCTGACTGCGGCGGCAACACCACGACCGTGGGAATGGCGGAAGCCATTGCTGCAGCCATAACAGCGAGAACTGGTTGAATACATGACCACTCAAACACCTAGGCGTATCCGCATTTTGGATACAACCTTACGAGATGGGGAACAAACCCCCGGCGTTTCTTTAACCGTCGACGACAAAATCGAAATTGCACAGCAACTAAGCAAGCTGGGCGTCGACGTTATTGAAGCAGGTTTTCCAAGCTCTTCAGATGGTGAAAAAAAAGTCGTTAGAGACATCGCCAAACTGGGTTTAAACTCTGAAATCTGCGCCCTGTCCCGAGCAACTAAAGGAGATATAGACGCGGCTTTGGATTGTGATGTTGATTTAATCCATGTGTTTATTCCCACTTCGCCTGTACAGATGAAATACGCTGTCAACTTGACGCCTGAACAGGTGCTCTCCTCAGCGGTTGAATCCATTGAGTACGTGAAGAAACACGGGGTCAAATGCGAGTTTTCACCAATGGATGCCACACGTTCAGAAATGCCCTTCTTACTGAAAGTTTGCGAAGCGGCACAAAAAGCAGGCATGGATAGCCTAAACGTCCCTGATACGGTAGGCATAATGATTCCTAAAACAATGATCACCTTAATTGAGAAAATAAAAACCGTTATCACAGTTCCTATTAGCATTCATTGTCACGATGATTTTGGATTAGCAGTTGCGAACTCGCTGGCTGCGGTTGAAGCTGGCGCAGCTCAAGTTCACACCGCTGTAAACGGTTTAGGTGAACGAGCAGGTAACGCTTCCCTTGAAGAAGTTGTTGCAGCTCTGCATATCCTTTACAAGTTCAAAACTGGTGTAAACACACGGTTACTATATGTCACATCAAGAATGGTTTCGACGCTGACGGGAATACCTGTGCAGGTTAACAAGGCAATTGTGGGTGAAAACGCCTTTGCGCATGAATCAGGCATCCATACTCGTGGGGTAACAGAGAAGCCACTTACCTTTGAGCCAATAGACCCTGAGTTGGTTGGTCGCACACGAAAACTGGTTGCAGGAAAACTTGCGGGGACACGAGGCATCAAAGCGGAACTGGAAGAGGTCGGAATCCACCCGACGGAAGCGCAGCTAGACGAGATTGTACAGCGAGTAAAGCAGCTAGGGGACAAGGGCAAAATGGTGACAGACGCCGATTTGCTGGCATTGACCTCATCAGTAATGGGTCAGGTACTTGGGGAAGAAAAAATTATTGACTTATGTGACATGCAGGTAGTGACAGGCATCAAAGTTATCCCCACCGCATCAGTGCGTCTGATACTAGATGGCAAAGAATACATTGCAGCAGAAACCGGCGTGGGTCCAGTTGACGCAGTCCTGAAAGCCATAACCAAACTAACCAACAACCTAGAGATGATACGGCTAAAGGAGTATCGGCTCGAGGCAATTACAGGTGGTTCCAACGCGGTAGCGGAAGTTGTTATAAAGGTTGAGGACGAAAAAGGCATCGTAGTTTCGGCGCGGGCAGCCAGTGAAGATATCGTGATGGCCAGCGTAGAGGCAATGATAAACGGTATAAACAAGCTCTTGCTTAAGAATCATAAACAGGGAAACAAACCGTGAAAGTAGCATATCAGGGTGAAACTGGCGCCTATAGTGAAATGGCTGTCTACAAGTTTTTCGGCAGAAAAGTGGAGCCTGTACCCTGTACAGATTTCCGTGAAGTCTTCGAAGCCGTAAAAAACAACACAGTTCACGCGGGCGTCATACCAATTGAAAACTCAATTGAGGGCAGTGTCAATCAAAACTACGATCTGTTCCTAAGCTACGACCTGAAAGTCTGCGGTGAGGTTGCAGTAAAACTCGCCCATGTCCTCATCGCCAACCCCAAAACCAAAATCGAAGACGTAGAAACCGTTTACTCACACCCTCAAGCATTAGCGCAATGCCGCGCCTACCTCGAAAAACACAAATGGGAAATAATCCCAGCCTACGATACTGCTGGAAGCGTAAAGATCATAAAAGAAAAAGCCCTCTTCAACGCCGCTGCCATTGCAAGCGAAAAAGCTGCCGACGAGTACGGCATGAAAATTATTGCTCGTGACATCGCCGACAATCAAACAAATTATACTCGATTTCTTGTGCTTTCGCATGAAGACGCAGCGCCAACAGGCGACGACAAAACCTCAATCATATTCTCAGGCAAACATGAGCCCGGAGTCTTGTACCATGCGCTTGGCGAATTTGCGTCAAGAAACATAAACTTAACCAGAATAGAATCAAGACCCACAAAGAAAACAGCCTGGCAATACAACTTCTACCTTGACTTCGAGGGGCACCGAACAGAAACACGCTGCGCCGAAGCCCTGCAAGCCCTAGAAAAATACGCAACGTTTGTCAAGATTCTTGGCTCATACCCACGCGTTATCTAAAATCTTTTTTTTGGTTTCCTTATTCTTTAAAGAAAATAGATCCGGAGCTACCTTATTGCATACCTCTAATCGTATTCATCTTTGGAATCATAATCGTAATTGCCTCAGTTTCTAAAAAAGTGGATCATCTTTTTGGAACCTGAGAGACATTGTGTCATAGGCACCAACAAGGTGTCTGTTGTATTCTGTGTATACTTACTCACTTGTAGAAGCTACCCACTTCTTTTGAGAAATAGTTTAACGTATATCATAATACCGAGTTAGTCTCTTGTTTGTAATTTTTGAAATGCACATGCTGATATCAGCAAAGATCTAGAAATTAAATGTCAAAAGGCATCATAAAATGAAAGAGCCATACTTTACAATCATGATCTTAGTATCTATCACGTTGGTGTCTGTTGGTTTTGTGCTCGCTGCGCCAGCGCTAGTCGCGCCTCAAAACAACTGGGATCCCCGTGTCTACGATCCACTTATGGGCATTCAAGACGAAAGTACAACGAAAACCAGTATATTCTACAATATTTCGTTATCTACTGACGCAATCGAATCCACAATCATAAACAAAATACAATTCGAACCCTATCCGTCACCTTTGAGCATTCAAAACACGACCAACCTAATGGTTTACATGAACGGCAGCGTAATGCTAAAACCTTTTAACCTGCATACCGGCGACAATGTCCACGCAAACCTTCTAGTCCCCGTCGCCGACATTCAACCAAACATGACATACCAAATTGAAATATACACAGATTCAATGTATTATTGTAGCGCTTGGAACACCACTGTTTATTCTCCCGCTTGAGTATAGAGCACTAAAAAAGCGTGCAAATAACACCATGTATCCATGTTGCATAACATCGTCGACAACGCACAATAAAAAATCAGTTAAACCCTTGTTGCGCAGTTTAAAGGATGTTATTGCACGCCTTTATTGTTAATTTTTCCATAGTTTTAGGGTTTATTGTATATTCCAGACTGAAACGAAAAAACACCTGGGAAAACAACTTCCTTTATTTGGATGACGCCGAGTCAGTCCTGCACATGTGGAGAGTCGTTATATGCTTGGAAAAAATACCGCTTTTTCTTAGAATATAGGTTTCCTACCCCAAGGCTCATTGAGTTTTCTTCTTGACGACTTTTTTCGGCGGCAAAGTTGAAGTGTAAGCGATTGATTTTGCAATCATTTCCCCAAAAAGCTTGCCATCCAAATAAACGGTTTTAGAAAGCACAACATAGCCTTTCATGGGTCGACTCGGCATAGGCGCAAAATCGTCGATTCCTTTAAAACTTTTTTTAGCAGTTGCGATGTCAGCATCTGAAAGCCTTAGAAACAGATTATCTCCATGAAGGCCAGCAAACATATAGCCATTAATAAAGTAAGCAGGATATCCAAACATCTTCCGATAATCACAATTCTTATCTTTCATCTTATCATTGAGAAAGTTTACAAGCTCTTCAGGTGCTTTTTTCCATTCCATGGAAATCAACTTATTGATTACTAGATTTGATATGTTGATTATTTTCTGTGGCTTCTAACATCTTATACATGGCTTCGTAAGATTTTGCGAACTCCGGATCAGCTTCCTTCAGTTTGTCCTTCAATCTTTCCATGCGTTTCATTATGGCGTCTGCATCCTTACTCTTAACTAAATCCAGCCACTCTTGCGCCTTAGCCATAAACAAGTCTTCGATGGCGAAATCGGACAGCTTTGTCTGCAGATTGGCATAGAGATCTGGAGTCTCAAGAGCGGTAACCTCAGCCAAAGTGAACAGCATTCGGTAAGTGGTGCCTGCAATTTCTTTTGTCTCGGAGAAATCCTTGCGCTCTACAAGCGTCTCGGCAGCAGCCAGCCCCAAGAAGTGAGGCAATCCCAAAACAACCGAAATTAACTCGTCATGTTTTTTCGGTGACATGATAAATACGTGGGCTTCTACTTTTTCCAGCCACCCTTTGAACTTTTCTGCATACTTCTCTTCCTCTGGGTTAGTTGGAGTGAGGATGTATGCTTTGTCTTTGACGCCGCTGCTCCCGGGTCCAAAAAGTGGGTGAGTGCCTAAGGTCAAACCATGTTTAATGTTTTCATGCATCACTTTAACCGGGTACTCTTTTACTGAGCAGATATCCATGACCACTTGGGTATCGCGAGTATACGGAGCGATTTTTTTGACGACCTCTTCAAAACTGCTGATTGAGACACAAATAATAATAAGCTCTGCCGATTTGACGGCTTCAATGAAGTCAGCAGTTGTTTCAACGCCCAACTCACTGCCCAGTTTAGACAGCTTGTCCGCTTTTCGATCGGCAAGAACTACTTTCTCGCCGTTTTCTTTGCAGAACTTTGCGAACCAGACGCCCATTTTTCCGGCGCCAAGGATCGCAGTTTTCATTGCTTAGCTGCCTCGCAGATTTTGTCTAGGCCTGCTTCTATTTGGTCGTCGGGTGCTGTTAGCGAGATTCGGAAGTGTTCTCGGTAGTCGCCAAATGATGTGCCTGGCGCTACAGCTACGCCTTGGTCAAGTAGGTTTAGAGTGTATTTTTCGGAGTCTAAACCGTCAAGCTTCGGGAATACGTAGAAGGGTGCGTCGGGTTTGGTGAATTTGAAGCCTGCTGCTGAGAGTTTGGTGGTTGCGAGGTCTGCGCGTTTTTGGTATTTGGCTTTGATTGCAGACGCGATTTGTTTGTGTAGTTCTAAGCCTTTTAGCGCGGCGTCTTGAATGAAGACTGGAACGTTGTTGATGGTTATCTGATTTAGTTTTGTAACGTTGTCGATGAAAGTTTTGTCGGCAACCAGGTAGCCTATGCGCCAACCTGTCATTGTGAAGGTTTTTGAGAACCCGTTGGAGAGTATGTGTTTGCTTTCTCTGCCATAGTCGAGTATGCTTTTTGTCTTGACAAAACTGATGGCGGCGTATACCTCATCGGAGAGGATAGTTACGCCTTTCTGGTTGGCTAACTCTACGATGCCGTCAAAGGTTTTAGTGTCCATGACTTTGCTTGTTGGGTTGTTTGGAGTATTTAGAATAATCATTTTTGTTTCTTCATCAATTAAGTCTTCCAACTTGTTTAGGTCAACTTTCCACTCATTTTCCATCTCGGTCTTTAGAAGTTTAACTTTGGCGCCAAGGCTTTTGGCAATTAAATCGTACGCTGTCCAGTACGGCGTTGGGATAATGACGTTTCCGCCGTTTTTCATCATCAGGTACATTGTAGCGAATATTCCCCATTTTGATCCAGGGGTAATAACCACATTTTCTTCTTTAACACAGTGAAGTTCAGCGATTTTCTGCCTTAGTTTGAGTTCGCCGTAAGAAGAAGAGTACTTTGTTTTGCCCGCTTTCATCGAAGCGTAAGCTGCCTCGACTATTTCGGGGGGAGTAGCCATATCAGGGTCGCCTAGGTTGAGTCGAATTATTTTTTTTCCTTCGCATTCAAGCTTTAGGGCTTTCTCGTTTATCTCGTAAAGCATAGCTTTTTCCTCTTCGTTGAGAGCTTTTTTCTACTGTTGAACCGCACTGCACATATTAACTATTTCGCGGTAAACCGCCTCAACTTGTAGCGGATTTAAATGGAAATCGATTGCCCACTTCTTCACCCGCTTGTAAACCTCGTCTTCTCTGGAAACGTCGCGGACGGGTAAACCCTTCTTTTTCTTAGCCGCACCTATGGTTTTGCATATTTTGGCTCGTTGACATAACGCTGTTAATATCTGTTCATCGATTTCGTCGACTTGTTTTCTGTATTGCTCTATTTCATCCATTACTTTTTTCTCTCCAGAACTTTCTCTATAAAGCCCGCCCTAATCATATGATCAGCCAAAGTTACCGCCACCGCTGCTTCTATGGCAGGCACAGCCTTAGGCACAACACAAGGATCATGTCGTCCATTTACTGTTAATGACGCATCTTCCATAGTAGAGAGGTTAACTGTTTTCTGCATTTTGCTAATGGAAGGGGTAGGTTTGATGGCTATCTTCATTGTGATAGGCATTCCGTTTGATAAGCCGCCTTGGATGCCGCCCATGTTATCGGTTTGGGTGACCACATTGCCGTTGCTCATGGCGTAGGCGTCGTTGCTTTCTGAGCCTTTCATCTCCGAAATGGCAAAGCCCACACCGAACTCAACAGCCTTCACCGCAGGGACATTAAACAGCGCCTTCGCTAAATCCGCATCTAACGAGTCAAACAAGGGCTCTCCAACACCCGCTGGAACATTAAGCGCTATGCATTCAATGACTCCGCCGATGCTTTCGCCCTCCGCTTTCGCATCAACTATAGCTTGCTCCATATCTTCTGAGCATCCAAAGTCTGGGCATCGTGTGGTTGAGGCGTAGCGGTTTTTGCGGATTTCTTCAGTGCTGAATTTTCTGTCAGCCTTTACCGGACCGACTGCTCGGGTGTAAGCTAAAACGTCAACGTTGAATTGGCTTAGCAGTTTCTTGGCTATGGCTCCTGCCATGATAAGTGCGACTGTGACTCTGCCGCTGAAACGTCCGCCACCACGGTAATCCTCGAAGCCGCCGAACCGTATATGCGCTGGGTAGTCAGCGTGCCCAGGTCTGGGCAAGTTTTTGATTGCCTCGTAGCTGCTTGAGTCGATCTGGCGGTTCTCAACCGTCACAGCAATTGGGGCTCCAGTTGTGAATCCGTTGAAGACGCCTGAGAGAATTTCGGCTTTGTCTTTTTCGATTCTTGCAGAAACAATTTTTGGGTTTGCTGGGATGCGTCTGTCCAGTTCCATTTGAATATCTTCTTCGCTGAGTGGGAGCCCTGCTGGGCAACCGTCAACAACTACGCCAACTATTTTGCCATGGCTCTCACCGAATGTCGTAATTGTGAATTCTTTACCTGTCGAATTGTCCCCCAACAATTTCAGCTCCTAATTGTTTTAGATGATTGAAGAACTGCGGATAAGACTTTCTAACGCAACCTGCGTTAAGAATTGTTGTTTGCCCTTCTGCGCCCAGAGCTGCGACTGCGCAAGCCATCGCGATGCGGTGATCATTGTGCGGGTCAACAACTGCCCCATGCAGACGCGACGGGCCCTCTACAATTAGGCTGTCAGCATCTACAGTTAAGTTTGCTCCCATTTTGCCCAGTTCAGAATGAAGTGTTGCTAGTCTGTCGGATTCTTTTAGCCTAAGCCTTTTGGCGCCGCTGATTTTAGAGGTTCCATTTGCAAAACAGGCTAGAGCTGCGCAGGCGGGAATGAGGTCAGGAATGTTTTTAGCGTCTATTGTTAAAGGTTCAAGAGGGTTTCCGGTGCCGTTTAATTCGACGCTGTTCTCGCAAACTTTTCCTGCTACGCCCATCTGTTTGAGGATGCCTAATATTACTTTGTCACCTTGCACGCCCTTGTAATCCAGATTGTTGACTATAACCGTTGAAGTGGTTATGGCGGCTGCCGCAAGCAGGAAAGCTGAGGAGGAGAAGTCGCCTGGCACCTTAAGGTTTGCGGGCTTGTAGGTTTGGTTGGCTGGAATCACGATGCGCTTAAAGTGGTCGTATATTTCAACACTGACGCCGTGTTTGAAGAGGACTTCCTCAGTCATCGTAACATAATCAACAGATTCCAGCGGTGAGGTTAAGGTGATTTCAGTGTCCACCTTCGCCAACGGGCAAGCAAACATCAAGCCAGAAATGAACTGGGAGCTAACGTCGCCTGGGATCGAAGTTTCGCCGCCAAGGATGCCGCCGCCTTCCATAGTCACAGCGTCTTTGCCACCGAGTTTTTTGCGGTGCCCTTTGGCGCCTAAGTCACTGAGGCTCTTAAGCAAAGGTTCGATAGGTCTGCGTCCGAGCGAACCATGGAAAATTAGGGTTGATGGATCATCTGCGAGGGCAACCACAGGAATCATGAACCGTAGTGTAGCCCCTGACTCGCCGCAGTCAATCGGGACCTTTGCGTTTTCAAGCGGGCTTACGCCGGTAACTGTCCAGCAGCCCTCTTCTTTAGCTACTTTCGCCCCTATAGCGGTCACGGCTCGAAGTGTAGCCTCGGTATCGTCTGAAAGCAGGGGATTAGATATTTTTGATTCGCCTATCGAGAGCGAGCTTGCTATGAGCATTCGCTGAGTGTAAGATTTAGATGGAGGGGCACAGACCTCGCCACTTAGCTTTCCATTTTTCTTAACGATCACGTCAACCATTACTATATCACTTTTGCTTTTTCCCTGTTGAGTTTAGCCTCTAAGACTTCGCCGCCATGCTTTTGCAATGCAGCTTTTACAGAGTTAACCTTTTCTTTGGGCGTTATTGCCGTAACTGCTGGACCCTTGCCGCATAGCCCAGCTGCAACCGCCCCAGCCTCAAGCGCATCAAACGCAATTTTAGCGTCATATCCTAAAGCAGCGGAGTAAATTAATCCATTAAGTGACAACGCCTCCCAAACCCTGCCCTCTAACGCCTGACCGTAAACAACCTCAACAAGAGGTTTCAATGTTTGCAGTCTCGCCAAGTCAGCATTTGCCGAATATGCTTTTTTAGCCGGGACATGGAAGAGCACCTGCAGGTCCTCATTGAAAGGCAACTCCTTAACCAC
Organism: Candidatus Bathyarchaeota archaeon; assembly: GCA_003165195.1. GTDB lineage: Archaea > Thermoproteota > Bathyarchaeia > Bathyarchaeales > Bathycorpusculaceae > Bathycorpusculum. The sequence goes on from PLSP01000138.1 coordinate 14,791, forward strand.
TTCACGGTTCAAATTATCGGTGACTACAATGCCTCCAAAATAGGAGGCGTAAGCATCGTCGAAAGCGCCTGTCAATGTGACTTTCGCGTCAAAAGCTGCTTCAACGCCGATCTTTACGATTTCGAGGTCATCGAGCGTTTTTCCAAGAGCGGCTGTTGTTGCAAGGGCTACTGCGTTTGCAGCTGTACTGCTGCTTTTTAGCCCTCGCGCAATAGGTATGTTTGACCGCGTTTTTACTTTTGCCCCAAAACTCTTGTCAAGAGCAAAATGCTCAAGAACCCTCTTTACCGTTGATTCAATAAGCAGTGTGCTTTCCGTAGGATCTGAGGTTATTTCTGCTTGAATAATCGTGGGTTGATCAGTCAATTTAACTTCAGCCTTAGTCCATAGGTCAACACCGAAAGCCGCACCTTTTCCTGTTGCCATGGCATTAACTATTGTTGCTGCACCGTGAGCTATTGCAGTAGCTTTCCCCGTCAATTTTGTTACACCTTTTGCAAGTGGTTTAACGCTGCCTTCCTCATAACCTCAACGGGCGCCTTGCTGCTTGTCCAGATTTCAAAAGACGACGCACCCTGGTAAATGAGCATTTCAACCCCGCTAATCACTTTTGCTTTAGTACTTTTGGCAGCTTTTGCGAGTTTTGTTTCGACTGGATTGTACACGATATCCATTACCGCCAAGTTTCGTTTGAGCCACTCTGGTTTTATTGGAGTTTCGTCGACGTTTGGTTTCATTCCGATCGAAGTTGCGTTAATAAGGATATGAGCGTCTGCAAGGTTAGTTTCGATGGTTTCCGGAGAAAGTGTACCTGAGGTAATTTTTTTGTTTGATGCCTGCTTCAAGAGGTTAGCTAGTTCCTCCGCTGGTTTTGCGCTTCGATTCAAAATCACTAGTTCACCTGCTTCCGACGCGAGGCTATACGCTATGGCTCTTGCAGCTCCGCCCGCCCCAAGCAATAGAACCTTTTTTCCTTTGGGCTCAACAGCGTTTGCTCTGAGTGCTCTTAATGCGCCGACCCCGTCAGTGTTAAAGCCAAGAAGTTTCCCATTTTTGTTTTGAATAGTGTTAACTGCGTTAAGGAACCGTGCGGTAGGATCAACTTCATCTAAGAATTGGATTATCGCGTTTTTGTGTGGCATAGTTACGTTTAACCCTTGAATTCCCAGTGCTCGCATACCACTCACGGCGTTGCTTACTTCGACTGGTTTAACCTTGAACGCTAAAAACGTGCAGTCCAGTTTTAACGCTTCAAATGCTGCATTTTGCATGACCGGACTTAGTGTATGGTCTATAGGATCGCCGATTACTCCGTACACCCTGGTTTTGCCCGAGATAGTCATCGATTATTTTGCTCCTAGTAGTTTGTAGGCAACTCTCATTTCCTCAACTGTCATTTGCCCATCCGCGGTTTGACTGCTGCTTTCAAGCGAAGCAAAGGTGAAGAAGGCGCCAAACAACGGAGACATCAACCGTGAAACTTTACCGTGGTCGCCCATGCAGAAACACACAAGATTAACCACCTTCGAATTTGACGCAATAAAATTCAAGGTAGCAAGGTTATCGTCCATTTTTTTAGCTGTGCCTATGATTTTGCATACGTTTGTGCAGCAGGACTTTTCCTTCTCAAGGACCGCTTCCATTTCGCAGCTGGTAAGGGGCCCGTCGAATTGGTGGTATGAAACGATGGTTTTAGCTCCCAGCTTTTTGAGTTTGTCGATTGTTTCTTGATGAAGCGGGCTTGAGAGATCAACGTCTACATATTGAAAACCAGCCTTAGCGGCGTTTAAGAGGGTTTGCTGCCTCTCGCTTTCGTCTCCTGCAAAGAAGCCATGTTCCTTCACAAGCTTGTTCGTGGCGATTAAGGGGATTTGTGTGCTCTTGGCCAGTTCTATGAGGTTTCTGGAAGACTCAAAATAGTCCATTCTAACCTCGATAAGTTCTGCTTGAGTTTTCTCTGCTTGCTCGATAAGCGTTAAGGCTTCAAGGTTGTTTTTTGGGAGAATGGAAACGCAGATTCTTGGTGTCACTTTTCAATCACCGTTTCTTCAGGCACAGATATGCCGAAGTGTCGGCCTCCCTTAACAGCCAAATATACGATGACTTCATCGTTTGGCTTCAGCTCGGTTACTGGCTTTGAAGCTTTTGGTGTGACCACCCTTATTGTTTCGGCATTTTGTAGGATAGTTTTGATTTTGGTGTCGCCTGCTTGGGCTTCAATCAATATTAGTGGTCGGAACTCTGTTTTCGAGCGGCCTACGTTGGTCACTCGCGTCTTGCCTTCCCTGTTGATTATTAGCACTTCGTCGCCTGCTTTGAGTTCAGACAGGTAGCGGGTGCTCTGCAACGTGGTTAAGGTGTAATTGGATGCTGCTCCAGCGTTTACACGGAAAGGTCGGGAATTCACATAGGGGTTCTCGGTGACTTCTGCTTCCACAAGGAAAAATCCGGCAGATTGAACTCCAATCAGCATGCCCTCGCCTGAAGCCATCAAATCAACGGTGTCAACACAAACACGGGCGCCGCTGTTTATGGGTTTGGTTGAGGTGATTTTTGCAGTTGTTAGTGTAATTTTGAGCGTTTGCTCTTTAATTGCCTTGGCGGTTTTTGCAAGCTCGTTGGGGTTTGAAGTTTTCAGTAGTACGCCATCGGTGCCAAGTTCAAGGGCTTGAAGAACTAACGCTGCGTCTTCGGCGGTGGTGACTTCGGCGATTAGCTTGCTTTTGCCATGACCTTTGGCAATCATGTTTTCAAGGGGGATCACTCGCCAGTCAAGGCAGTTAATGATAACGTAGTCGACGCCAAGTTCAGCGGCTTTGACCGCTTTGTTTTCGTCTTCTTTGCCCTTGATGGCGATTTTGTAGGCGGTTTTTTTGCCTTCACTCTTTAATTGGCTAATTTTTTTTTCATTAAGCTCGGTAAGAAAGACTAAGTTCAATTTGCCTGAACGGTTACTTGCTTCTTGGTCCTGAAGGACTGTGGCTTCGTTTTCTTTGGCAAGATTTAGCAGAGTTTCTTTTTCTTGCAGCGTTATCGACTGGTCTATTTCAACCCAGAGTTCCTTCAAGCTTTTTCACCGATAATTTGAAGTGCCTTCTCAACGCTAGATCCGCCGTGAACAATAGCGGAAAGCGCTTTTACAATCAGGGCTGGGTTCTCGTGCTGGAAAACGTTTCGCCCAATCGAGAGTCCTGCTGCGCCGGCTTTTAGCGCATCATAAGTTGTTTGAAGGACCTCGGCGGATGTTTTGCATTTTGGGCCCCCAGCAATCACCACTGGAGCAGGGCAGCTTTCAACTACAACCTTGAAGGTCTCTATGCTGCCTGTGAAATTTGCCTTAATTATGTCTGCACCTAGTTCAGCGCCGATTCTTGCTGCATGGGCAACCACATCTAGTGCATGCTCATTCTGTATTTTTGGTCCTCGAGGATACATCATTGCGAGAAGCGGCAATCCATAAACCTCGCATTGATCGGCCACTTTGCCGAGATTCTGTAGCATCTTGTCTTCGTCTTGTGCTCCAACATTCACATGAACTGAAACGGCGTCGGCTCCTAAACGGATGGCTTCTTGAACTGAGCAGACTTGAACTTTGCCGTTTACGTTTGGGCTTAGGTTTGACATACCAGACAGCATTACTATTAGCCCAGCCTCGTTGATGTCAACGCGTTTAGCTATCCCTTTGTGAACCAAGACTGCATCAACTCCGCCTTCAATAAGCTGGTTTATGGTTTGCTGCATGTTTTCTATGCCCTGGATTGGCCCAACGGTTACGCCATGGTCCATGGGCACGATCACTGTGCGGCAATCCTGCTTCATGATTCTTTTTAGTCGCCGATTCTTACCTTCATTCATACGCCATCACTCCAATCCTTACTTGGATGTCCTTAATGAGTTTTTAATAAGAGCGAGAGCTTTTTCGCGTTCGCTCCAATCTACAAACAACAGAATACTTGATGTTATGGTGAGTATGCCAGAAATGTTTATGCCTTTGACTCGGAGATCTTCGCTGATTTTTCCAATGATACCGTGGGTTTCCTCTAAGCCGACACCGCTGGTTTGAATGAAGACCAAATCTTTCTTGACAGCCATCGCAATTGTTTCTTTGTTGCTTTTGGTTATTTCATGTATCTGGTTGAAGAGGGTATCGAGGTTTTTTTCTTGGGAAACATAGAGTATAACTGAGTTTGTGTTCATTGACATACCCAGAAGGGTTGACTGCTGTTTGGTTTTCTCCACCATTTCCTGGATGATTTGCGGATTAGCGGATATGCCATTGCCGATAACAGTGATTTCAGCAACTGGGAAAGTATGAGCTATTTCAGCGTCAAGGTCACTGGCTAAGGCGCCTGTGATTACCGTGCCCTCCTTAGAGAGGTCGCCGTGGACACTGTTGATGACACGTACGTCGATGCCTTCTGGCTTGTACTTCAATGCTTTACTATGGATGAATTTGGCTCCTGAATCTGCTAAGCCCACTAAGGTTTTCACGTCGATTTCTTTCAGCCTCTGGGGGTTGCTTACCACTTTAGGGTCACCAGACATTATCCCATCTGCGTCTGTAACTATGACAATTTCGTCAGCGCCCAATGCCTCAGCTAATATAAATGCGGTTGTGTCGCTTCCGCCTCTGCCCAACGTGGTGATTTTGCCGTCTTTGGTTTTGCCCAAAAAACCCGCAACCACTGGGATGACGCCCCTATCCATGACGGGTAAAATGCAGTCGCTAATGTTTCTCTCGCAGTCTTTGCGGATAGGATTGGCGTTTTGGAATGAGTCGTCGGTGATTATTGGCCAAGATTTGTCCGTGGGGTCGAAGTAGCAGGATTCAACGCCGTTAGCGTTCAAAGTGGCTGAGAACATTCGGATACTTGTGCGTTCGCCCATAGAGAGAATGTCATCCAGATCTTTTTTCTGCAGTTTTCCCTTTGAAGCATTTTTCGCTGTCGTCAAAAGGACATCAGTTGTTTTACCCATAGCGGAAACTACAACAGCGACTCGTGTGCCCTTCTTGGCTTCATTGACCACGGCAAGCGCCGCTTTCTGTAGCCTTTCGTGATCCGCTAGGCTTGAACCGCCGAATTTAACAACAATTTTTCTGTCAGAGGTAGTTTTGTCCATTTTTTACACCCATGCTTTGCCCAGAACTCTGCTAAAAAATTTTTAGTCCTGGGCTTAAGTATAAAATTGATAAAAATAATAGCCGAAGCTCTGGAAACAGGATGCATTGACTTCTTTCTTGAATTGAGACTTAGCCATTGAAGCTTCGAACCTATGCTCATCTGTCATAGCTCAAAAAATATAAGCATTTCTGTGTTTAGACTCCGAAAATACAAGTTCGAGCGAACCAATTCTTTAGAAATAGCTTCTTCCTTCACGTTTAGAGATATCAAGCCTCTTAATCGGGCATTTTCTTTCAAGTTGGTATTCGTTCATTGTATTAACTTGCAAACACAAAATATTCATTTTTTATTTAGTATCAAATGATTTTTATGATAACTTGAAAGCGTGAACAAAAAAAATTACAAAAAGAAAAATCAGTTATCCACTAACGGCTTTGGAAGAATATGAATGTGGTATTAAATCCACACAATTAAACAGCCTTTTTTAGGGATTGACCGATTTTTTGCCTAACATTTTAGTTAGCTAAAATTTAAAACGGTGGAGGAGTTTTTAAGCCCAAACCTTGGTGCGGATACTGCCACATTGGATACAGCAATTTAGGCATTCTCCCTTATCGCTTATCTTTAGCTCGGTTTCTGCGCAACCGCAATGGCATTTATCGTTGTTCATCATATATTTTCATCTCCAATTTACTTTAAGGCAGAGTTTTACATGAACCAAAAATTTGAAGTTCAGCGTGGCTTATTGCTCGAAACAGTAAGGACACAAAACCAGTTTTTTGGGTATCTTGTTTACGCTGTCGTTTATTAATAAATAATATAGGTTAAATATATCTCTTTCTAAATGTCTCTTTCTTTTTTAGGCTTAATCTCAAGCGTTTCAGGTACTGCCATTAAAAATGGCGTAATGATTGGAATGATTACGCTAAAAATCAAGCAACAAGAGTAGTGTATGCGCAAATTAAGTGTGTATATCCTCATGTTTCCATTCTGCCACATGCTCAAGTTCATGTTCTAAAGCATCCGCTAAGGGTACTGAATCTTTAATAAGAATAATCATGTGTCCCTCGAACTCAAAAGTGCAAGCCTCAATCAACTTGTTATCAAAATCTACTCCGTACTCCTGAACTCTGGTATCGGTAACTGCCTTGTTTTTCTGCAATAGTTTCACTGTTGAAATAAAAGCTTTATCCGTTAAAGAGTAAGCGTAAATCTCCGGCAGTGGCTTATCTGAAACCTTCTTCCAAGCTGAGCACAGAACCTTGTTAGAGATTACTTTGGCGTCTTTGATTTCTGGCTTCATAACACCTTGCAATCGAACGTGTCTTAAAAGTTTAACCTACCTAAAAAAATCAAAGGAGCGGTAAAGTCTTTATCAAGATCTGTAACATAATTAAAACAACGCGAAGTGCCCAAATTGAAAACGCATCACGATTGGCAAGAAATCTTTGTTGAATGTAAAATGAACGTTCAAGCCAGTATCAAACCTTGCTTAGCTACCATCAAAGAGCCACAGCCTAACTTGGGGATCGGCGCCGGCGGCGACGTTATGAAGCCGATGGATTTGGCGGCTGAAAAAGCCATCGTTGACACGCTGGAAGCGCATGGTGTTTCTTTCACGTTAATAAGCGAGGAGTCGGGAGTGCAAAAGTTCGGCACCACCCCGGACAGTTGTTTTGTGACTGCTGATCCGATTGACGGAAGCTCAAATTTTATGCGGGGCTTACCCTTCTATTGCTGTTCAATAGCGGTCTCAGACAAACCTATGCTTGACGCTGTCTATGCTGGAATGGTGGCTGACCTCTTCCATGACGTAACCTATACCGCGCTTAAGGGCAAAGGCGCTTTTGCAGACGGCGAAAAGCTGCGCCCATCAAAAATTACCTCTCTAAACGATGCAATGATAGGCTTAGACTTGAATACCTACAAAGCTAAAGATGTCGCCCCTAAAGTGACCGCGTTGATCGGACAGACCAAGCATCTTCGCCATTTCGGCGCTAACGCCTTGGAGCTCTGCTATGTCGCAGACGGGTTAACGGATGCCTTTGTAGATTTACGGGGAAAACTGCGCGCCACCGATGTGGCGGCAAGCTTTCTTATCTTGAAAGAGGCGGGCGGAATAATCACAACCCCAGAGAATCAACCTGCAAATATAGTGTTGGATCCTAAGCAGACCCTGAGTTTCGTAGCGTCAGGAAATAGTCAAATTCATGAAAAAATCTTAAGTCTGGTCAAGTAGCCATGCTGAAGGTGCTTTGGCCCAACCCGACTGCAATGATAAAAACAGCCAAGACCAAAACGCTCCTTATCGCTGACCCGCACATAGGCTGGGAAATGGAGTTGCAGAAAAAAGGGATCCATGTGCCCTCGCAAACTCCAAAACTTCTAAACAAGTTAACCGCAATTATTGCCAAGTACAAGCCAACCCAGCTGGTTATCCTTGGCGACGTAAAATACACGGTTGTCTCAAGCGAATTGGGCGAGTGGCATGATATCCCGGTCTTCTTTGACAAACTACTCGATTTGGTCGGTGACATCTCAGTTGTACGGGGCAACCATGATGGTAATATAGAACCGCTCCTGCCAGAAAACGTGAAGCTTCTGCCAGCAACAGGCGTCGTAATTGGCGATGTTGGCGTATTTCATGGACACAAATGGCCTTCCCCAGATCTGGTTGGCTGCAAAACCTTGGTTATGGGGCATTTGCACCCGTCGGTGGTTTTCCGTGACCCCGCCGGCTTCAAACTTAACAGGCAAATCTGGATGAGAGTAAACTGCAATTCGGAAGCTTTGGCAAAGATATTGTTGCAGAAACAGAAAGTGAAAATCGAAAGTTCCGTGACTGAAACCCTGCGCAAAAACTATGGAATCGGGCTAAAGGCGAAGGAGATTTTCATTATGCCCAGCTTTAACGATTTTTTGGGCGGCAGACCAGTCAACGATTCAAGGCCACGAAAAGAAATTGGCAATGAAGCGCTGATTGGGCCTGTTTTGCGTTCGGAAGCTGTGAACGTAGATAACTCGGAACTTTACTTACTGGATGGAACTTACTTGGGCACACTGAACCAGCTTAGACGTCTTTAGTTTGTTAGTTTTTATCCAAACGCTCGAACTTTGTTTTTTTGTTGATGTTAGGTGCAATCTATGAAATTGACCTAACTGTTAGATAATTTAAATGCTTTAGACCTAACAATGAGCCTTTAGTTTTGGAAATTCTCGGAGCAAACAAAAGATAGGCTCTCTTAAGGTTAAAGGATGGTTCAGAAAGACGCTCTCTCAGCTTAGTTTAGTTTGGGTTTGCTGGCTAACTCTTATATTTGCCTCATGTTATAAGCATGATATAGTTTGAGGAGGATAAAGCAAAGTGAAACTTGTAACCGTTCTATTACCAGAAGCGTATCTGGAAGGCTTAGATGAGTTAGTTCATGCAAACATGTATCCTAGTAGAAGCAGCGTAATCAGGTCAGCCGTGCGGGACCTGCTAAAGAAAGAGCTTTGGGAACAAAAACGCGGAAGATAACCGCCTATATCCCTCTTATTGAATCGGAAAGCTGCCTAGCGGCATATGCTGGGTCCAGAGCCATCGTTATTTCTCTTCCAACAATCAAGTAGTCTGAACCCGCTTTAACTGCAGTTTCCGCAGCGCCACCTTGAGCGCCCACACCTGGAGAGTAAATGGCAACCTCGCTGTCCAGAATCTGCTTTACTTCAGCAATTTTTTGCGGAACCGTAGCGCCCACCACAACCCCATCCGCGCCCCACTGCAACGCTTTTCTAGCAAAAGAGAGGTACTGCAGGGTTGGTTGGCCTGTGTCAGGGTCAATTATCGTTTGTCCATATCCTTCGCCTGCTCCTTTATGGCTCATGTAGCAGAGAAGAATTATTCCTCTGTTGAGTCGGTGAGACACGTCGAAGAGCGGTTTTAAACCTTCATCCCAGCCGATAAACGGGTTAGCTATCAACGCATCGAAACCCGCTGCAAAATAATATTCCGCGATAACTTGGTTGGTTGAACCTATGTCGTTTACTTTAGCATCCATAATAGCTAGCAACCCCTGTCCGCGAATCTGCTCGACTAGCTGCGAGACACCATCGAAAGTGCCCAAAGGTAGGGTGAGGTGATGGTTGATTTTTACGGCGCAAACGTAGGGGTAGGCAGCTTTTAGGACTGCTTGGGCTTTGACCAGCAGTTTTTCGCGGTTTTGTTGAGGTTCAAAAGGGAAATCCAGCGCTAAAACAAGTGGTGAGCCTTTGCTTTTAGCTGCTTGCTCCATTTTCATTTTAAACGACATCGCAATTCCTCTCGCTGCTATTCTGTGAGTGCTTAACTATTTCATTTTTTCGCATCAAAACCAGTTATGATGAAACTTGGCTTTCAGAAGCTTTAGACGCCATCTTCATTCTTTCTTTTTGTTATATCTAAAAACATTAGTTTCTGTTTTTGTTTCTCTTGTTTTGGTGCTAAAGTAAAGCCATACTGGTCATAAAACTCTATTGCTGAATCTATAGCATCCACCACCAAAAATCTGCAACCTAATATTTTCGATAACTTAACTGCTCTATCAAAACAAAAATCACAAATGAAAGTACCAATACCGTTACGTTTATAATCATTAGAAACCGCTAATCCACCAATCAAAAGAGATGGGTAACTTCCAATATGCTTAGGCAACCTGTCTTCAGATTTCATCTTTTCCTTATTGAGATGCCCCATGCACAACGTTGCAAACCCTATTAACTTTGACCTATAATTGAAAACGTATGTAATACCAAGACATTGTTCTTGGAACATGAAAGCTTCTTTTTGGATAAAATCATCTATGTCTTTATTACTGCAACTAAACCCTTTAACATCATCGTTTTCATCTAAAATTTTGGGCTTAGATAAATCCTCAAGCTTAAGGACTGGCTGAGCTGACATGAAACAATTCAATTATAGAGGGCAATTCTTAAAAGTTTCCGTTGCCCTTTTGTATCGTGTTTCATCTGCTTCAGTTGGCTTCCGCTTGATTTCCTTCTGAACAGCTTTCCACTGTTCTGAATCAAGTACGGGAATAGGTTTGGGCAACATTTTGTTCACCTACGTTCCTGGAACTATCAATTTTACTAACTAACAATAATCGGTTAATTAAATTTTGTGTACACAGTACACATAAAATGTGTAATTTACACGTATTCAGTGTGTACAGGTAAGAGGATTAAAAGAAACTTGGATAAAAAAGCTTGATATTACCGAGAAGAAAATACTCGGTGAAAGAGATTAAGAAAACTTTGGGTTTTTATTACCGTAGAGTTCTTCAAGCTTTTTACGGTTCTCTTTGCTTAATCCTATTTGAGAGAGTATTTCTTCATTAAGCTCTTCTCCGTTGCTCATTTGAAAAACCTCTTTTTCTGTTGCTATAGCTCCTCGGGACGTTGAAACTTTATCGTTGAAAGCTTGCTTTGCCCGGGAATAGAGATAGGATAGAGGTCTAATATTTTCAACAGATTTCTGTAGGCAAATCTTATAACGCAAGCGTTTATTGAAGTGCCATGAAAAACCAGATTTTTCATAGGAAAAATGACTGTGCAGATTAATTGTTATATCTTTAAGCGCTCATAGTTGTGGCTGAGGATTTCAAGTTGGAGTTAAAAATCGTTAAAGTTGATCCGCCCTCGGACTGCAACGTCATTTTAGGTATGGCTCACTTCATAAAAACCGCTGAAGACCTCTATGAAGCACTCGTTAACTCGGTGCCTGGCATCAAGTTCGGCGTCGGCTTCTGCGAAAGCTCGGGGCCTTGCCTTGTTCGTTGTGAAGGAAACGACGAGGAGCTTCAGCGTTTAGCGGCAGAAAAAGCCTTTGAAGTTGCCTGTGGACACAGCTTCATCATCTACCTAAAAAACGCTTATCCGCTTAACGTTCTTGGCAAAATCAAGGATGTGCCAGAAGTATGCACAATCTACGCTGCAACAGCTAACCCATTGCAAGTGATAGTTGCTGAAACAGAGCAGGGCCGAGGAATCGTCGGCGTAGTTGATGGTTCAAAAAGCAAGGGCGTAGAAACTGACAAAGACGTTGCCGATCGCCGTGGCTTTTTGCGAAAGATTGGATATAAACTTGGCTAACCCTTACTCTTCAGCTGCAATCAGGCTTTTGAGTAGCGCGTCGTCAATGTTTCCTCCTGTTATTACCACAGCCACTGTTTGCCCCGCGAAGGCTTCCTTGTTTTCCAGTAGCATCGCCACTCCAACCGCGCCTGAGCCTTCAACAATTTGCCCACCATTCTTCCAAAGCAGATATACAGCTTGTCGAATGGACTCTTCTCTGACCAGCATTACTTCATCGACATATTGCTGTGCCATTATGAAGGTGATTGAATTCTTCTCGATGCCTCCTGAAAGCCCCTCTGCGATGGTGTAGCGCTCATGCCTGTGCGCAGGAACAATTCTGCCTGCTTTGAGTGATTCGAACATGACTGGCGAAGCTTGTGACTGGACACCGATAACTTTGATTCTTGGGTTCTTGCTTTTGACTGCTATGCTTATGCCTGCGATTAAGCCTCCGCCGCCAACAGGCACAACTATGGCGTCAACATTTGGGGCATCTTTGAGTATTTCTAACCCGATCGTACCATGCCCAGCAACAATCAACTCATCGTTATATGGCGAAATGTAGAGGCGCCCCTCTTTAGCTGCTAATTCTTTAGCTTTATGTTCAGCTTCACTGTAGGTGTCACCGAACAATAGGAGGTCGGCGCCGAATCGTTTTATGCCTTCAGTTTTAATCAGCGGCGTGCGGGTCGGCACAACAATTTTTGCTGAGAAACCAAGCTTTTGAGCACCGAAAGCAACTGCCTGACCATGATTGCCAGCCGAAGCCGTTATAACCCCTCTTGCTTTTTCTTGCGCAGATAGACTTAGCAGCTTGTTCATTACCCCTCGAACTTTAAACGCATGTGTCACCTGCTCGTTTTCCATTTTCAACATAACTTCTGCGTTGCAGAGTTGGCAAAGAAAACTTGACCTGTTCAGGGGGGTGAGGTTGACGTAGGGCGCTATGTTGTTTTGGGCTAGTTCTATATCTCTGAGGGTTACCATTCGCTTCGTTCTCCAAAAATCAAGTTAGCTTATCTCAAATACTGAACCATAAACTATTTTAGCTTACTTGAAAATCAAACCTTAACAGCATCTTAAAGTGGTGTTATATTTTGGCTTTAGAGAGAAACATGGCTCAACTTCAAGCTTACCGAGAGCAACAGTCTGAAGAGCAGCAGAAACTAAAGGAACGTATGGGCAAGATTAAACATAAAATCGCCATTATAAGCGGCAAAGGCGGCGTTGGTAAAAGCACTGTAACAGTCAATCTTGCGTCAGCCTTCGCTGCCAAGGGGTTTAAAGTGGGGGTTTTAGACGCAGACATTCATGGTCCGAGCGTTCCAAGGTTGCTGGGCTTAGAGGGGCAACACGTCAAGTATGGTCCTCCAGGAGCTTTTCCAGTCGACGGACCTCTAGGTATGAAAGTTATGTCGATTGACTTTTTCCTCTCTGAAGAAATGCCCACGATTTGGCGTGGACCACTAAAGATGCGGGCAATCAGGCAATTCCTGGTGGAGATCGTTTGGGGCGAGCTTGATTTTCTATTTATTGATTTGCCGCCTGGCACAGGTGATGAGCCACTAAGTATAGCCCAGCTTTTGCCTGAGATGGACGGAGTGGTAATTGTGACTATGCCAACGGGGTTGTCAAGCAGCATTGTCAAGAAGGCTATAACTTTCGCAGAAAGAATGAACATGCCCATAATAGGGGTGGTTGAGAACATGAGCGGTTTTATCTGCCCTCACTGTGGAGTGAAAACCGAAATTTTCCAATCTGGCGGAGGAGAAAAAATGGCAAAAGACACCCATGTTCCCTTCTTAGGAAGTATCCCCATTGACCCAAAAATAAGCGTGGAATCAGATAAGGGACATCCATTTGTAATCGCAGACAAGGATTCAGCTGCAACCAAAGCCTTTGTGGAAATTGTCGATAAAGTTGAGGTTTTCCTCAAAAAATAAAGCAAATCTGTAAAAAGAGACTGGAGAGATAAAACTCCCAGATTTAGTTGGTCAGTTTTGGTTTACTCTTTTGCGAGTGATATTTCTATCGTTGAAACCATTCTGGACCTGTTTTCGCCTTCTCGTGGTGGCATCTCAGCGGTTCCGATTGCGATTTTGCTAACTTTGAGGTCTTTGATGAATCGGCTTCTTGTTATTTCTGCAACGTCAACTGCTGTGGTTATTGCTTGTCCTCTTGCTTTTAGGGTTATTTCTTTTGCTGTCCCTGAAGAGAATGCTGTTATGATAGCGAGCACATAGCTCATGGGTGGTTTGTTTCCAACGAATACTACATCATTTTGTTTTTCTGCCATGTTTTATTCACTCCTTTTTTCAATTAATTGCGGTAGTACCCATTACTAAGCCAAACCTCCTTATAAATCACTCCAAATAAAACGGCACACCACCATTAAGCCGTGTTTAATGAAAGTTAAATTATGCTAAAAACGGTATGGTTTTATATGTCCTTCTTGAAGGAACAGTGCAAGGTGGATATTCGGTTTCATGTCCGTGTCGCCCAGCCTACGAGAAGTTGTAGCAAGAAGAATTGCCGGCGAAATTATTTTATCTAACAAGCCAGGCGCCACCATGCGTAAATGGCGGGAACTCTTCGCTGTCTCGCAACTGACCCTTTCTGAAGCAATGGGGCTAGGCTCTTCAGTGGTATGTGACTATGAGAGTGGAAGACGCAAAAGTCCAGGTGCCAAGTTCATTCGCAGGTTTGTGCTTTCGCTACTGCAGATTGATGAGTTGAAAGGTAGCCGTTTTATCCGTGAATTCGCGAAGCTGACTAGTTCGCCGAGCATGGCGGTTGTGGATTTGCGTGAGTTTCCGATTCCCGTTCGAGTGGAATACCTTTGTAGAGCTATCGGGGGCGAGGTAGTGGCTGTCAAAGAAAAACACGTTAAAGAAGTCAACGGCTACACGGTTATCGACAGCACAAAAGCGGTTGAAGCTTACTCAGGATTGGAGTACACGCAGCTTTTTGGCGCAACAACAGAGCGGGCGCTGATTTTTACAAACATAGAGGAAGGCAGTCTGCCAATGATGATTATTCGAGTTTGCAGCCTAAAACCCCGCATTATAGTTTTCCATAAAACTCAGCCTGACGCTGAAGCAATACGCATAGCCGAGTACGAGCAGATACCACTGATTTACTCAACCGCACCCAACGTCGAAGAACTTGTCAAATCGCTAAGAAAACTGTACCGCATAGCCCTACGCATAAAGCTCGGTAGACATATGCGACCACCACCAAAAATAAGCGCGTAAAAAAAGCAGAGTTTAGACGCTGTTCAGCGAATTCTCAGAAGCTCAACGCCTAAACTGTTGAATTCTTCGTCATTGCCTACTACCCAGTTTGGTTTTGAAGCTTTTAGCAGTGGCCGCTGCAAAGGCATCTCCAAGAGAAAGTGAGTGTTTACACCTGAATTTTGCCGCTTCCTTCCACAAGCCATTATCTTTAGATTGTAGAGTCGAAGATTTTTTTGTTTCTCTTCAACGGCTTCAGGGCTTATCCTTGATAAGATATAATAGATTTTGGACAGGTTAACAATATTGAGGTAGCCTAATATTTCGCCGTTTTGAATTCTTTTAAGAGTGTTTCTTACTATTTCGCCGCCGACTTCAGCCAAATAGAAGGCTATAATCGGTTCAGAGTCAAAGGTTACATTATCCAAATCGTTTGCTTCATTCTTCATCTTTCGCGAATTCTTCTTTTCGAGCATCATCTACCAATTGTTTTGCAGTCTTACCTTTAGCCGCAGATTTTAGAGAACCAAAATCGTCATCTGGAGAAGGGATGGGTTTTATTACAATGCCTTTTTTGGTTTCTTCAAAAAAAATTTTGCCTTTAATTCCGTATTTGTCGCGAAGTCTTTTGGGTATTGTTGCTTGTCCTTTTTTTGTGACTGAAACGACTTCAACCATGATTTGAGGACCAAATTAATACTAATTTTTCAGTAATACTTATCCTTGTTGGCATTAACTTTAATCTTGGTCTTACATCAAAAAAAGTAAAATAAAAAAAGTCATTGTTTGTTTTTGTTGTAGTCTGTTGTGAGCACGTTCATTGCGCTGATTACGGCTTCCATGCTTGCTTTAACGATGTCTTCGCGAACACTCATCGCTGTTGTTGTTCGGTCTCCTTTGCGCATGCGCACTACGACCTCAACCATAGCGTCTGTGCCGCCTGTGACTGCTTTGACCATGTAATGCTCCAGCGTGATAGGCACAACTTCTGCGATAGCGTCTTTCACAGCATTTATAGCTGCATCCACTGGACCGACCCCGACAGCCGCGCCCCAACAAACCTTACCGTTTAATGAGAGCCTAACTGACGAGGTAGCTGTTATTTTGTCGCCGCCGACAAAGGTCATTTCTTCAAGTTTGATCGGTTTGTCTTGACCTAAGCCCATTATATTTTCAGCTATTGCAAGAACATCTGCGTCCATTACGGTTTTGCCTTTATCCCCTAAAGATTTGACTCTTAGGAAAATCTCTTTAAGTTGATCTTCCTTTGGCTGCAGCCCCATTTTTTCTAATGCGGCTCGAATGCCATGTGTGCCTGAATGTTTTCCAGGCGCTATTCGACGTGTGGCGCCGACAAGTTCAGGAGCTATAGGCTCGTAACATAAGGGGTTTGCAAGCATGCCTTGCGTGTGTATGCCTGATTCATGCGTGAAGGCGTTTTCGCCCACGATTGCCTTGTTAGGTTGCACGTAGACCCCTGTCAGGCGGGAAACTAGCTGTGAGGTGCTGTAGAGCATCTCTGTTTTGATTTTTAGGTCCAGTTTGTAGAGGGATTTTAGGGTTATGACTACTTCTTCTAATGAGGCGTTGCCAGCTCGTTCACCCAGCCCATTTATAGTGACATGTGCTTCTTCTGCACCAGCTCCTAGAGCAGCAACTGTGTTGGCCACAGCCATTCCGAAATCGTTGTGGCAATGAACTCCTACTGGAAACTTTAGAGTTTCTGTTAGTCTAGAGAAGAACTCGGCTGATCGCTCTGGGGTTAAGATTCCCACGGTGTCGCAAGGAATAACTCTGTCTACGCCCGCACCGATGGCGGTTAAGAAAACCTTTGTTAAATAGTCAAAGTCTGAGCGGGTTGCGTCTTCAGCTAAAAGCTCAACAATTAGGCCATGGTCTTTGGCGTACTCAATACATTCGTCAGTGGCTTTCAGTATTTGCTCGCGGGTTTTGCGAAGTTTGCACTCGATATGTAGGTCAGAGGTTGGAATAATCATGCTTATGGTTGACGCACCGCTTTTCAGCACTGCGTCTATGTCGTTTATTGTTCCTCTTGCTGCACTGGAAATTTGTGCTTTTAGCCCTTGTTTAGAAATCAGGCTTACTGCTTCCATTTCACCTTCCGAAACAGCGGCAAACCCAACTTCAATGATATCAACGCCTAACTCGTCTAGCCGCTGAGCAATTCTTAATTTGTTTTCAGGAACAAGAGATACTCCGGGTGTTTGTTCGCCGTCTCTTAGGGTGGTGTCTAAAAACTTCACTTGTTTAGGGAAGTGGTTGAATAAAGCGATACCCCATTTAAAGTCACTTCTCTTTGTCCAGCGTCAACCTTAAATATAAAGTTTCTTTTTTAGCACTAAACTTTAGTTTAGAGATTTTTGCTGTAGCGTTAAATATATACCCTGAATTCAGAAATTTTTTAAACTCTCTGAGAGGTGATTCTTTTGAGTAAGATGACTGACGATGATTTAGCATGGCTTCTTAGCTTCGAAAGTGGCAGAGCGTTCTATAATGCAAAAATGAAGAATAGTGCAGTGACTCAAAAAACCTATACTCGATGGCTTAATGTTTATTGTGAGGATTTAGGATTAACGCCAGACCAATTAATTCTTTTAAAGCCAAACATGGATGACGTAATGAGAGCCTTTCAAAAAGGCGAAGTTATTCCAGAATGCAACAAAGCAGACAAAGTTTTAGAGGATTATCTTAGCTTTACAATGAATGAGTTTAACTTAAGAAACCCAAAGCATCCTAAAGCTACAGATTCCAACAAGCTAAACGTTATGATTACCATAAGAAGTTTTTACAGTGCAAACCTAAGAGATTTAGCAAAACAAACAGGTAAGAACATTGAGAAACTAAAAAGTAAACAGAGAACGCCAACCGTTGAGGATTGCGTTAAATTAGAAAAAGCAATGGGTAACAATGCAAGAAACGCCTTTTTGCTATGGTTCCTTGAAAGCTGTCCTGTCCGTGTCGGCACGTTGAAAAAGCTAACTTGGAAAGATTTGAAACCCCTAAACGATTCAGAGGTTCCATACTGGATAAGTATCGAATCGGCAAGGCTAAAAGGTAGCGGAAAAGGGCGATATTCAAAAGCTAAACATATTGGGTTTCTACACAAATATGCGGTTCAAAAGCTGGAAGACTACAAGAAAGAATTAAAGCAAAAAGGCATAGAATACAATCAAGATTCACCGCTATTCATGAGTTACCACATTAACCAACATGGTGCAGAAAAAGGAACAAGAATGGTCAACTTTAATGATGCATTTTCTAACGCCGCAATTGTTGCTTTTGGCGATGATGAAACAAAATATTATTCACCACACGATTTTCGTGACCTCTTAAGTTCTGTGTTGGGTAAACCCCAAATTAATGCAGAGGACAAAAACATTGCTAAAGCATTGGTCAGTCATTCAGCTAAAGGCATTGAAAGTACATATGACCTGAACTCTGCTTTGTTACGCCA
>PLSP01000157.1 GCA_003165195.1 Candidatus Bathyarchaeota archaeon
TTCTATTTTAGGACAATACCAAATAATGGATACCTAATTGTCCAAGTTTTGATATTGTTGTTTCGGTGGAGTTTGATAATAAATCATTCTTAAGAAAGGCCAAATTAGACGGAACTGCTAAATCGATAATCTGCGTTAATGGAAAATAGTAGGGTAGTCCATCGGGACATTGGTAAGTAAGAATTCCACCCGTCAAATTATCTTTTTCAAGAATTAAATCATAAAGGCTGCCATAAGTCTGTTGAAGCTGATTGGATTCAATTTTTTGAAAGCCACCTTCAGCATAAAATAGCTCAACTCTAGGGAGGACGATTACAGAAAGAAGCAAGACAATGATAAGCAATGTCCACAGCACTGAGGATTTTCGGGTCGGTAATCTTCTTTTAAGCTTAATACTGATTATCCGCTGAACATATGGTTTCCAACGATTGTATGTAGCCACGAATAGTAAAGGAATACCGCAAATCGCTGAAAACAAAATGATTACAAGGATATTATTGCCTACAAAGTAGGCCCGATTTACATATGATAGTTGAAAGCTAGTTTGCGCCAAGTTTAGTCTCAAAAATCCGACGAAAGAAGACATAATGCTGCCAATAGCGGTATTATAATAAAGACTCACATTGTATACGAGAACACTATGGACATAGCTCAAGAAACCAAAAAAAGCCACAAACAGAAGTGAAAAAAGAAGTTTTGAAAGATTATCAAATTTGCTATTAAAGCGATTGCTAATTGCGAACAAACCTATTGCAGACAATGTTGTAAGCATAGGCGTTAATACGAAAATGTCCCGGGGATTATAGCCCAATGTTGAAGGAAGAGAAACTGCTACTTCCGCCAAAATAATGACCGCAATGGAAAACTCGAAAAATAAAAGAATATTGAAATCACCTAATTTGTGACGAAAAATGAATAGCAAGCCTGCTAGGAGCGGAATTAACCAAACAAAACCCATAACTGCAGGGTCAACAAACATAAACAAGAAATATAGTAAGTAATGTCCAACATCCGCAATTTGCGGAGCAATTTGTAAAGGATTTAAAATGTTTAAGGCCCAACCATAATTAAGCAAATTTATGGAAGAAGTCGAGATGAGCGTACCAAATTTTACCAGATTGGTAATATACCATAAACCAGAAATCAAAGTAAAAGGAATTATTAAGATGCATATTTTTTTAATAAAATTCAGAATGGTCGATGGGAAACTAGTTTCTTTATTGAATAATATCTTCCGATATAATGTTAAATAAAAGCAAATCCCATTTAACACCGCAACAAAAAGTAATAAAATCCATTCTTCACTAGTAAACTTCGGAATCTGAACGATAGAACCAGCTCGTGCGTCGGAAAGAATACTAGGGATTAAAATAAGAAAAGGCGTAACACAACATAGCATCAGTGAAAGCTTCTTAAATCGGTAAAGTTCTAGGACTGCTATAAACACAACAAACGCAATAACTACGTAAATTGTTTGGGCGTTAAGCAGCCCCGCAATTCCAAGTGCCAGACCGCTCCAAAGTAGCATGCTGTTTTTTCTATTCTGGTAAAATTGTATAAGAAAATAAATTACAGAAAAAATCAGCGGATAGTAGAACATATCGGGATAAAAAGCAGTATATGATATAAATCGATCATTGAAAGGCAACAAAATAAAAATCGCAGTCGATATCAATCCCACTGTCTTTGACTTTGTTGCTGAAGAGGCTATTCCATAGTTTAACATAACTAAAACTAGCAATGGCACTAATGGCAATAATCTGAAGGATTCAGATAGAATCGATCCACTAGCAAAATATGTCCAAGAATAAATTACAGCGGCTCCTATTGGTTTCAATAGTATGTTGTAATCGTAACCACTGGAATATGTAAAACCATTTTGGCGTACAATCTCACGAGCCATTGGAAGATAGTATTGCGCCGCATCAGAATCCAATAGTGCACGTGAAGATAGAAATAGTGTGTAAATTGCTAGTAATGCTACAACTAAGGAAATAAAAATAAGCCTTTCTCTGTTCAGCCATTGGGAAAAGTAGGTTAGGCGTGAGTGAACTAATCTTGGTTCTCTAATATAAGATAAAGATAAATGAATAATGGCGATAGCCGTTAAAAACAAGAACGCGTAAGCTGCAAGAGCAAATTCGTGAAATATCGAACCCAAATATAGTCCGGTAAACAAAAGCAACAAAGTTAGTATATAAGAAAAAGTTAAAACTTCACAATAATTATTTGTCTTAATTCTGAGTACTTTCGCTAGCCAAAACCCAGGAATTAAGAGGCAAAAAGGTAATAGCAAAGTTAGTAGTGTTATCATAATTTAGTCCTTGCCTAAATTAAGTTGATATTAGCATTGTTATCTTGGTAGAACAATTGATGTACTGAATAATCTCGAAAGTATATTTGTAATCCTTGCAGATTTCTTAACAATTCAAGTATTCATTTTATAGTCAGTATAAGGTTACCAAATAAGAGGTCATTAACATATTGAGGACCTCCAAAATCATTTTTAGGTCAGACGAACCTGACTTATTTTAAAACATCTATAATTCTCGATAGTAACGCTTGAGTTCCCGATTTTCCCATAACTTAGTTCGGAATAAACTAGTTAACTTTCACTAGTTCTCCGAAAGTATTTGTTTCTTCGCCAATAATCATAAATATCTGCTCCGCTGGTCATCCATGCATTTTTATTTTTTAAATAACTCAAAATTTTTTCATAAAACTTTAACTTATTTCCATTGAAAATCTTATCAAAATTGTTGCTGTGCCAAAGTATAGTTATCACGCCCTTATTTTTTTCAGTGATGTCTATGAGATTCTGAACGATCGTCCACGCTTCATCAATGGGCAATCCGAAAAGACTTCCGTCCATAATGATTAGAGGAATTTCCATAATATCAATTTCTTTGCCCAAATTTAGATCATAGGGTTTAAATGGGTGGCACATTCCATTTCTGAATCCAGGCATATCAGGAAAACCATAAGTCGTATCATATTTAAAGCCTAAATCGGATAGTATCCTCCAAGTTTCAGGAACCTCGAACCTTAAATAATGCATTCTAACGCCAATTGTTTCTTTATTCAAGGCTTTTTCTAAATGTTTTTTCTCTTTTTTCAATTCTTCAGGATTATTATAAGAAAAAAAGCCTCCATGAAGACCAACTTCCCCACCCATATCAATTATGCTGTGTAGTTCGTCTGTTAAATCTTCAATATCATATATCCAATTCACGATATCTCTCAAAGTAGCTTTGAAATAAAAACTCGATTTGCCATCATATTGGTCTTCAAGTTTTAATATTTGTTTGAAGTTCCAAAAAGGATTTTCAGAACTACTTTTCTTATTTTTCGCAATAATTCTTCTAAGACTATTCTTTAATTCTAATTTAGAAGCAAACTTAGCGGCAGTAAACAAAGTATATTTCCATGTGGGATAGATGGATTCTACATCGTGAGTCAGGCAAGCTGCAAATCGATGGTTTTCAGGCCAGTTAACGTCAAGGAAGCCATTCTTAATCAAAAAATCCGAGACAACGGGCTTTGAAACATCTTTATTTTGGCAAAACTTGTACAAGAAACGGCCAAACTGATCTTTTGCACCGCCGTATTCTTGCTTTGCAACGAAAACATCATAAAAATCGGTGTTTCGCAAATAATCCAACAATTTTTTCACGCAGGAATATTGGTTTTGGGTTACTTTTGCTAACTAAAGTTCTGAATCTTAACTCTATACTGTGCCCGTCAAGATATCAGTAATCCTTAAACTTGCATCCCCTTTCCCAAAGAGAGGCCTCCTTTTTGAATGTGGTTCAAAGTTGTCAACTTCCTCCAGTATTCTATTAACGTTGAATCCAACCAAAATATTCCAACCCGCGTCGATTGTTTCGGTCCATTCTGTATTTTCTCGAAGTGTAATGCAGGGAACGCCTAAGAGGTAAGCTTCTTTTTGAATTCCTCCCGAATCGGTTATTATCTTTTCAGCATGTCTTTCAAGATGGATAAAGTCGAGATAACTTAATGGCTCGGTAAGAATTATGTTAGAATTAAAAGTGAGTTTCTGAATGAGACCGTATTCTTTTAAAGCTTTGAGTGTTCGTGGATGTATTGGAAAAACAATATTTTTTTTGACTTTTGTTAAGGCTTCGACTATCTTGGAAAGCCTAAATTGGTTTTCGGTATTTTCAGCTCTATGAATTGTTACCAAAATATATTTTTTCTTTTCAACGCTTAGTTTTTCAAGCATTTTTGATTCCTTTTCGGCAATCATTACATAGTCGTTCAAAGTTTCAACCATAACATCGCCTGTCAGGAAGGCATTCCCCCAAACATGCTCATTTCTTAAGTTTAAAAGAGCAATTTTTGTTGGGCAAAAAAGATTTTTCGAAATGTGGTCTGTCAAAACTCTATTTACCTCTTCAGGCATTTGTCTGTCGAAACTTCTCAAACCGGCTTCTATGTGAGCTACGGGAAAACCGAGTTTAACCGCGGCCAAGGCACCCGCGAGAGTAGAATTTGTGTCTCCATACACCAAAACAACTTTTGGATTTTCTATTAGCAAAACTTCTTCAAACTTCTTCATTATTTCCCCTAGCTGATTACAATGGCTGCCTGAACCAACATTCAAGTTGTATTGTGGGTCAGGAATCTGTAGGCTTTCGAAAAACACTTTAGACATTTGATAGTCGTAATGCTGACCTGTGTGAACAATAATATGAGTTACATGCCGATTTGTTAAAGCTTTATGAATCGGAGGCAATTTTACGAAGTTAGGTCTAGCGCCAACTATTGATAAAATTTTATGGTTTACCATGTTGGATCAAATCGCTTGTAAAGTTTGTAAAACAGAAAGAGGCTTTTAGTGAAATTATTAGGTTTGCAAGAACCTTGCAGCTAAATCAGACCAGTCGAAAGTTTTTACAAAAGCTGTAGCTTTTTCTGACATTTCTTTTCTTTTTTCTTCATCCAACAAATAGATTATCTTTTTTGCGAGATCATTAACGTTATATTCTTTATACAATAGTCCGTTCCCAGACGCAACTCTCTCAACAGCGCCGCATCTGTCAGAAATTATTGTTGGCAAACCACATGCTGTTGCCTCAAGCATTGATATTGAGCACTGTAAAGGCCAGACTCCCGCATCTGCTGCACAGTAATACTTTGAGAGTTCTCGATTAGCAACTGCGTCAACAAAGATGAAGTAATCATTCATTCCTCGGTCGAAAATTTTCTTTCTTAAAGCATCAGAGTAAGAGTTTTTCTCGCCCCCGACAATCATAAAACGCACTTTACTATGCGATTGACATACCTGTAGGCCAGCATCTACAAGCAAGTGGACACCCTTGGCAGGTATAATTTTACCTGCGTAAATGAAAACTACTTCGCCATCTTCAATCCCATAGTTTCTCCTAAAACGATTTCTGATTTTCGAGTCGTAGCGGAAAATAGTGCTGTCAATGCCTAAAGGAATTATCTTTATTCTTTCAAATGGGATTCCATATGTTAAATGCATGAATTCTCTTGTTTCAGGTGTTACAGCTATGAATGCATTTGCTGATTTCAGGAATTGTGGAGTAAACACTGTTTTAAATAACTTGTATACTAAACCGGTCCACCCTTCACGTGATGCATTATAGGTCATATGGTCGTCAAAAATCATCTTGCAATTTGGTAGTTTGGACTTCAACATGGCGAGTCTAATAGAAGTCAGATTAACAACGCCGTGAACAATTATTATATCAGGTTTAAAGATAGTTACTGCTTTTTCCAAACCAATTAACCAAGGCATACTAAGAAAGTCAGAATTGAATTTTGCCGGAAGTCGCAGTATGTTTAAACCTTCTTCAAAGAAAATACCCCCGCCCACTATTTTCTTTCCAAGGAGGTGTCTATTGGAATCGTAAATGGACTCAGCATATCTATCAGAAGTTATAACCAATGTTTCATGGGTTCCACTATGTGCTTTGGCTATAAAAGTCTCCTGATAACCCAATATTGGATAGATGTGATCGATTATATGTAAAATCCTAAGTTTGTTTAGTCCTTTATTAGGCAAATCTATAGGCTGTTTCTCAAAATTTCTGACCAGATTAATCGCCCCATTTCAAATTGTTATTACATTTATTTTTTGTAATTTCTGAATAAATCCGTTCCAATTTATCGACTACTTGCTTTAATGAAAACTCTGACCTCACAATTTCCCTGCAATTTCTGGAATAATCATTTTGCAATTTATAATTGGAAATAATTCTGTTAATAGCCACAGCCAAATCGGATTTTGTAGGAGGAACCTCATAACCTGCCTTCTGGTCTATCCAGTCTAGCGAGTCACCGAAATTTGTTACAATTATAGGCACGCCTACAGCACACGCTTCGAGAAAAGTCATAGGAAAACCATAGAAGGAAGGAGTAACAAACACGTATGCATCAACCAACGCCTTCAGTTTGTCTTCTTTGCTTATGAAACCAGCAAAGCAGATTGAGCTGGAAACTCCTAAAGACTGTGCCATAGACTTTGCTTTATTTAGAAACCCATCGTCAGGTCCAGCTATTACTAAAACTGAATCTTTAACGCCCATTTCCTTTATTAGCTGAGCATATGCTTCGACAAGCAGATCTACTCTTTTAGTTTCGTGTATTCTGCCCAAGTACAAAACTATTTTCTTGTTCTCGGGCAAACCGAACTTTTTCTTGAAAGAGCCTTTAGATGGCAAATTAGAATATTCGCTCAAGTCTATTCCATTAGGGACTATTGCAATCCTTTCAACAGGCACACCAGCAGACTTATACTGGTCAGCTTCAATCTCTCCAAGAGCTATAACTTTTGAAGCGTCCCTTAACAATGCATTCCCAAATAAAGCGTTATAAACCTTTTTTCTAGATGTTCTGCCTATCTTAGGTAATGATCCGTGAGCCTGAAGAACGTAAGGAACACCGAATTTCTTGGCTAAATTATGAACCACTATGTTTTGATAAGTAGTATACTCATGGACATGCACCACATCAAAAGATTTTAAATGTGCCGTCATCATCTTAGGCAAGCCAGGCGTTATGAAAAGCTTAGACCATTTAACAAGCGACATAGATAAATTTCTGAAATAATAAACTTTAATCCCTTCAATTTCATTACTCCCTGCGTCAATCCTATTGTTCAAATCCTTAGCATCGGAGGTAAACACAACAACTTCATGACCGCGCCTCACCAATTCTCGTCCAACATCAAAAGCAACCTTAACAGGACCCCCAAAAGCCTCAGCAGGATAGAAGTACGGAGTCACGAATAAAATTTTCAAATGTCTATTCGCTTCTCTTTAACAGGTGTTCGAAGATTTTTTTCAACTTTAATCCCACGGCTTCAATTGACACGTGAAGTTCCACATAATTATGCCCGTTTTCGCCCATTTTTCTCGCAAATTCAGAATTAGCTCTAAGCGTAATTACAGCTTTAACAATGGCTTCATGATCCCCAGGTTTAACTACAATCCCGGATTTGGTCTCTGAAACGTATCGAGCTGGCTGACCGTTAGAACAGCATATTATTGGTTTACCCGCAGCTTGATATTCATACAGCTTAGATGATATGCCCATTTCTATGGAGCCAATACCGTTCAAGGGAAGAATCAATGCATCAGCGTTATAGAGTTCTTTTACAACTTCTTGGCGGCTAACAATTTTTTCAATCACTTTAATATTGTTTAATTTGGTCTCTTCAACTTTGGATTTTAGCGATAATGCAAGTTCGCCTCCACCTTGGATAACAAATTCTATCTCTTCAGAATTAGCCAAAATCTTCGCTGCTTGGAATATCTGTTCAAAATCGTATGCTGGAGAGAAGGCACCAATATACAAAACTCTGAACTTACCATTTTTCGATCCACTATTTTTAGCACCAGAGAACATTGCCAAGTCAACACCGGCTGGCACAACACTAACTTTGTTTGGTTTCACATTATATTTCTGGGTTAATACCGTGACGTACCCAGGACTGATTGGTGTAATTGCTGAAGCAAACGTATATGTTACCTTGGCTATGAATTCACCTAGTTTTGCAGTTAGAGACTTGCTGTTCATGCCTAAATCAAAAAGCGATTCAGGCCAAAGATCATCGACGTTTTGAACCACGGGGCAACTACTAATCCGTTTATACATCAAACTTGGAATCATGGCAATTATGTTTGGATTTGAAGCCCATATTACATCAGTTTTGCGAACAATCGGCAAGGCGGATAAAGAAGAAAACACAAAAGATGCAAATAACAGAATTCTCTTAGCGAAGCCTTCTGAGGCTACGGGGGGAACAAATGTTCGTATTACTCGTATCCTTCCATCATTTTCGATAGCCAACAATTTTCTGCGATATTTGGTTGGTATGTTTCCAGTGGGATAGTGGGGAAAAGCAGTAACTACTGTTACGTCACATCCTGCAAGTGAAAGGCCCTTTGCCATGTTGTAAGCTCTTGTGGCGCCGCCACCCATATCGGGCGGAAAATATTGGGCTATCACTAGAACTCGCATTAGAAAGAACCCGCAAATATGACAGCTATCACTTTAATTGAACGCTTGGGAATCTGTAATGTTTTGCCAATTTTCTTTAAACCAATCATGGACATGTTCTAGACCTTTTTTGAAATCCATATTTGGTTCATATCCGAGAATGCGCTTTGCCTTTTCAATTGAAGCCAAAAGTTTATTCTTTTTATCCCAATCTCTTCGCTCAGCAAACACTACTCCAGCCTCATTACCAGTTATCTCAGTTATCCACTGAGCCAGATCGCCTATTCTTATTTCTCGGCCTGTTGCCAAGTTGAAAGCTTCGCCCACAGCATTTTTATAATGAGCCATGGCTAGCAACCCGTTCATTATATCTCCAACATAAGTAAAGTCTCTGGTTTCGTTGCCTGTTCCAGTGATTGGTAATGGCTGCTTGTTAATGGACCAATAGAAGAAGTTGGGTATAACATTTCGGTATTTCCCTGGAACCTCACCTGGACCGTATGAATTGAAAAACCGTGCATTCACGATCGGAAGATGGTATAGGTTGTAAAAGTAGTTAGTGTAAAGTTCTCCGAGCATTTTTGTAACTTGGTAGGGCGTGTAAAGTTTCATCGAAACGTCATGTTCTTCGAAGGGCATTTTTGAGTCTGCGCCATATATCCCGCAACCAGAAGAGGCATAGATAAAGCGTTCAACGCCGACAAGATGCGCATACTCAAGAACCTTCAACGTTCCCATTCCGTTAACCATCAGATCTGTTTCAGGGTTATCCACTGAATTCTGGTTTGCGAAATGCGCCGCCAGATGGTAGACAATTTGAGGTTTTTCTTTGAACACCCACTTAAGTTTTTCATCGTCAAGAACGCTTCCTTTGATAAATACAACTTTGGGATTTACCGGAATATTCCATTTGTAAGACGAGGACAAATCATCTAAGATAATGATTTTCTTTGTGTCCATCTGACTCAATGTTCGGCACAGATTGGATCCAATGGCACCTGCTCCACCGGTAACAAGAACGGTTTTCCCGCTAAATGAATCAAGAACTTCGCTTTTCATAACATAGTTCTCCATTGATTTTGATTAGTTTCCTGTTTGGTTGCTGTAGAGTTTTTTGAACCACTCAACAGTTCGTTTTATGCCTTCTTCGGCGGATATAGTTAGCTTAAAATTCAAGTCCTTTTTCGCTTTAGATGAATCCGGAGTTTTGATTTTGGTCGTGAATGGCTCCGCTTCTTTGTATGTGACTTTTGAGTCGTCTTTATTCAAGTTCTTTAGAATCAAGTCGGAAACATACTTGATTTCATATTGGGTGTCTCCTCCGAGATTGTAGATTTCACCAGGCTTGAAGTTGTCAATTATGTTAGCAAATGCCCTGCAGAGGTCTTCAACGTATTCGAGGGTGCGTTTGTGTCCAAGATAAACTGTGTATGGTTCGTTCTTGAGGGAATTATAGATGAATTTAGGTATCCAACCGCGGTAAGGTGTGTAATGTTCGCCTACTCCGTAAACGTTGAATAATCGTACACGCACTGATTCTGTTTTAAACATGGATGCAGAATTGAGGATTTGCATTTCGTTGACCCATTTTGAAATGGCGTAATCGTTCATCTGCTTTATCGGAATTGTGTCCATTATGTCTTCTCTCATTACACCTTCGTAGTCTCCGTAGACTTCGGCGCTTCCAAAAAAGATTAGTCTAAACTTTTTCTTCTCTTGCATTCTGAGGATGTTCTTGGTGCCTTCTGCGTTTGTTTGCCACAGGTTTTCGTAGTAGTCTTCGCCGTTCCATCTTCCGTATTCTGCCGCGGCATGATACACATAGTCAAAATCATGGGTCTCGAACAGACGCTCTACCTGGTGGTATTTACCGACGTCACAGCGTACAAAGTTCTTTTTCTCGCTATGCATTAAGTCGCAAAGCCAAACTTCATGTCCACGGTTGTTTAACTCATGAACCAGGTTAGAGCCAATAAAACCTGATCCACCTGTCACCAAAATTTTTGTTTTCGTCAAAGTTAATGCCTCATTGATATCAATTATCTTAAATTTTTGTTTTCCTCATCAAATAAAAAATGACTTCGTCGCACATCGCCCAATAATGGCAATAAACAAACTCCCCATATTGTGGCTGCTAGCTATTTGGCGTTTAGCCTTTTGGATAGTCTTGTCATAGCGTAGAGTGTCAAGGACGTGGTAATCATAAAGAAACCCAAGAAAAAGAAGCCTATAGTTGCAAGTGCAATATTTGTAACGATCATATGACTATTAGCATATATATTTAGCAGCCAAACGCCAAAGAAAACACCTGAAATTAAGAAGCCCACGCCTGGTGCACCTAGAACCATCAGAGGTCTGTCTTCAACCACATATTTAACGATAGACATCAAAAGACCAAGGCCGTGGCTGACGGGGTTTTTGGTTGAATTTTTTACTCCTGCATTGCTGTCGTATTTGCAGGAAATGGGAACTTCACAAACCGTCAGACCCTGCTCTTTAATTCGCATTAGTAGCTCAAGGCTTGCGCTCATACCCATTTCTGAGAGTGCTAAACGCTCTAAAGCTCGTTTGCCATATGCTCTGAACCCGCTTTGAGCATCACTTACTCCATTCTTTGCAGATCCATTAGCCATTTTCGTGATTACCTTCACGCCAAGTTTCCTGTAGCCGTGCATTTCAGCGGTGCCGTTTTCGTTAAGAAACCTGCTGCCTATAACTACATCAGAAACACCGTCAACCACAGGTTCTATCAAACTTGCGATCTCACGGGGATCATGCTGGCCATCACCGTCTATAGTAACTAATACGTCAGCGTGTAACTCGCGAGCGTGTTTAAACAGACTCTGCAGAGCAGCACCATACCCAGAATTCTGTTCATGACAAAGCACGGTGGCGCCTAAACCCTGCGCTATTCGCCCTGTCATATCCGACGATCCGTCATCAACCACGACCACGTCATCAGCATATTCCTGAGCTAACAAGACAACACGACCTATGGTTTTTTCTTCATTAAACGCAGGTATGCCAACAACTACAAAAGGCTTAACCGCTGGAGGGTTAACCTCAGCTTCCTTGAGCAAAAGATCTAGCTTTTTCTCCAACATAATCTCACTTGTCTCAACTATGGTCGTTTGTTCTGCAAATCTGCAAGAATGTCTTTGTTAATTGCTAAGCCTTCGATGCCGTGATCACCGTTAAAGCATATGCGCTCAAGCGTTAGCCTGCCTTGTTCAGTTTCTCGAACTGCCGTCCTGATTCGGTTGCAACGCTCAATGTAGGCGTTGTGCAATTGAAGAAACTCGTGTCCCTTGCGAGTAATCAAGTAATAGGAATCTCCAGTCAACTCTACTAGCCCGCTTCTTAAAAGACATTTCAGGTACTTGTTCACTTGAACATAATTTAGGTTAGCTTGATGCATAATCTTGGTTTTTCTGACCTTCACAATCGATATAGTGAGCACGTCACGAACAATATCCAATCTACATCGATTTCTACTCATCCTTTCCACCGCCAAATTGATCCACGTTTTACACCCAGCACATTAAACCATTTTGTATTTTAAGTGATAAGTATATAATTGAAATATATCGAAAAAATAACTTCAATGGAGCAATCACGCATCTTTCCGATTTAATTTGGCATTTCAATATTTTGCACAATTCAAATTATTTCTTAGCTGCAAAACCAAACCCAGAGTAGACACTAACAAATCCCTTCCTGACAGAAGTGGACATGAAACAAGCTACGCTAAGCCAGTTTTAATCTCCTTTCCCTCTCCTCCAAACAAGCCCTCTTTTAAGATTCAAACACTTAAAAGCCTTGCCAATGATTACCAAATAAATTATATAGGGAACTGAATCGAAAACATAGAGTCTTCTTGAAAACGCAAGTGTAGCCATTCCTTCGTGCCCCCTCTATCCCCACGAATAAAGCCTGCAATTGAAAAGACATATAAGCAATATTCCCAAACCCGTAACATATCAAAATCCAAAACTTGCCATAAAAATTATTGTTCTTTAAAATTTAAACGCCTCACAACCATAGGCTATCATAAAATTACATGCTTAGAAAAGTAATATGTTTTCAGAAACCTTATTTGCGACCCATAATTCATCTTTACAACTAATAAATTCAAATACTAAAAATTAAGGGAGCGTTTTAAACTGTATTTTCTTGGGCACATGGCTTGGGCATATGTTTTTGCTATGCTAGCCTGGGCTCTGATTCCTGGCGTGAAACGCGGTGGGAAGCTTATTGTTCCAGCTATTTTGTTGCTGGGAATTTTGCCTGACGGCGACCTTCTTTTCGGCAGCCTTGGCGTGGTGCATCGTACTTTTACGCATTCCTTTTTCTTCTGGATCATAATATTTGTGCCCCTCTTCATTGTGTTCAGGCTAAAATCAGTTCCCTACTTTGTAGCGGTGGTGCAACACTTTGCCTTCGGAGACTTATTGATGGGCAA
>PLSP01000114.1 GCA_003165195.1 Candidatus Bathyarchaeota archaeon
GGGGCGGCGCAAAAACGGTCACCGCGGTCGTGCCTTACTTGGCTTACGCACGTCAGGACAAAATGTTTCTTGAAGGCGAAGGTATAAGTGTCGAAACCATCGCGAGAATGTTGAAAGCCTCAGGAATCGATGAACTCGTCACTGTAAATATCCACTCTGAGCCTGCTCTAAGGGCGTTCCCGTTTCCAGCCAAAACCTTAAGCGCCATACCTCTCATAGCAGAATACTTTGTTGCAAAAGGGCACAAAGGTGCATTCGCTCTCTCGCCCGACAAAGGCGCCATGTACATTGCCAATCAGGCTCAGCAGGTTTTGGGCGGCGAGGCAGGGCATCTGGACAAAACCCGTGACCGCTACACTGGGCAAACAGTGCAGACAGCTGAGGGCTTAAACGTGCAGGGACAAACCGTCATAATTTTCGACGACATAATCAGCACAGGAGGCACAATTGTGGGAGCAGCCAAGATTCTCCGTGAAAAAGGCGCTAAACATGTGTTCTGTGGCTGCGTGCACGGTTTGCTCATCGGCGACGCAGAGAAACGCATCTTAGACGCGGGCGTAGAAGAAATTGTCGGTACCGACAGCGTACCAGGAAACGTAAGTAAGGTTTCGTTGGCGCCGCTGATAAGTCAGGAACTTAAGGCGCACCTGTAGTGGCAAAACTTTTCTTTCTTTTATCAGGCGAAAGCGAAACGCTTCCTATCTCTGAGGTTAAAGCGATTTTGGAAGCAGAAGGATTCATTTACTCAAATTTATCGACTTTTGACCAGACTCTACGATTAGAAGCTGACCCAAACTGCGTCGGGTCGGTTCAGGTTCGGGCTGCCTTTACGAGGCTTTGCGCTTTAGAGCTGTTCACTTCAGAAGCCACCGAAGACCAGGCTGTCCAAGCGACAAGCACTACTGATTTTGCAGCTGTTCTAAAGCCGGGCGAGAGCTTCTCGGTGCGAATCAACCGCATAAAACAATACGCCGAACAAGACATCAACACCATGCGACTAGAAGGAAAACTGGGCAAGGCTATTCTGCAACGGGCGCCTCAGGCCAAAGTGAATTTGAAAAGCCCTGACAAAACCTTCATCGGCATAGTAACTAACAACCAACTCGTCTTCGGCTTAAAACTCACCGAAATCCAAACCAAAACCTTTAGCGAACGAAGACCACGCAAAAAACCCTTCTTCCACCCATCCGCAATGCCTTCGAAACTTGCAAGATGCATGATAAACTTGGCTCATGCAAAACCTGAATCGCTTCTTCTTGATCCATTCTGCGGTACAGGCACCTCACTTATTGAAGGCACATACATTGGTTGCCGAGCGGTCGGAGTTGACGCGCAACGACGAATGATTTTGGGCTGCCAAAAAAACCTGTCGCACTTCAACATTTCTGCTGAAGGCTTAATCTGGGCTGACGCACGCCACCTGCCCATCTTTAAAGTGGATTGCGTAGTCACTGACCCGCCGTATGGACGCTCATCAAGCACTTTGAAATCCACTACTAAGCAGTTAGTGCAGGAAGTTTTGGCGTCGACGCATGAATTGCTCGGTATAGGGCAACGGATTTGTATTGCTCTTCCGATAATGGGCGATGGAAAAGGCAAAACTAACCAAATGTCTGCAGACGTAGCGGGGCTTGTAGCGCAGTTGGGATTCAAAAATGTGGAATCACACAAAGTTTTTGTTCATCGGACGTTAACAAGGGAAATAATGGTCTACGAGAAAAGTTAGCGGTTAAGTTTGCGTTTTGGAGAATCCTTATAGGGCAGTGGTGTTAAGTTCCTGTTGGTTTTTAAAATGGTTATGTACGTATTTGTCAGAGAAGAAGAAGACGAAGACTGCGAAGACGACTGTGACTGTGAAGACTGCGAAGACGAAGAATAAACCTTCTCCACTTTCTTTTTTCATCAAAAAGTTTTCTCAGCACTTAAGCAAAAGTTTTCTATTGCTTGGCCCAAAACATTAAACATTAAAGCATTAGGAGTCCATAAGTTATTCCATGTTTCGCATACATGCAGAATAAATAAAAGGGGAAATTACAGTGTTTAAGAAGGTGCTTAGTTGAGTATCAACGTGGTTTTTCTAGGAACAAGCGGCGCCATTCCAACGTTGAAGCGGAGCCTGCCGTCAGCAGTTATCGAGTGCCCCAAGGAACTGTTGATGTTTGACTGCGGCGAAAATACTCAACGGCAGATGATGAACTCCAAAGTGAGTTTCCACAAAAAACTCACAGTGCTTCTAACCCATTTGCATGGCGACCACGTGCTGGGTTTGCCAGGAGTGTTGCAGACAATGGCGCTTATGGACCGCAAAGAACCCGTCCGAGTTTATGGGCCCAAGGGCATTAAGGATTTTTTGGTCTGCACTAAAGAAACCCTCAACTTTGGCTTAACGTTCCCGGTGGAGATCTACGAGGTATTAAGCGAAGGCTTGATTGTGGCAGAGGACAACTACACTGTAACTGCAGTTAAGTCCAACCATGCCGTGGAGAGCTACTCGTTCGCTTTTACGGAAAAGCCGCGCCCAGGCAAGTTTTACCCAAAAAAGGCCAAAGACTTAGGAGTACCTGTTGGGGAGTTGTGGTCTCAACTACAACGAGGAGAAAAAATAACTTTACCCGACGGCAAAGTGGTTGAATCAAACGACGTCATGGGTCCACCGCGCTCTGGACGAAAAATAGTTTATACAGGCGATACCCGACCTTTTCCAGCGTTTGCAGAGTTCGCCGCGGGAGCTGACATAGTTATTCATGAAAGCACATTTGACGACTCTTTGACAGAGAAAGCAGCGCTTGATGGACATTCAACACCTAGCCAAGCAGCGGCTGAGGCAAAAGCAGCAGGAGCAATGCAGCTAGTTTTAACACATATTAGCGCACGATATTCTGACACCACATTACTTTTAGAGCAAGCCAAAAAAATATTTGCAGACACGTTGGTCGCGGAGGATTTTATGCGCTTGGAGCTGCCGCTTAAAGAAAGTTAGGCGAGCATTTGCTGCAGTTTTGTGATGCTTTCAGGCACTTTGGTTATTGATTCAATAATTACCGATTTATCGTAACCGATTTTGTTGATGGTTTGTTTGAAGTAGTTGTAGTCGATTTTGCCTTCACCTATGCCGAGGTGCTGGTCGTCTGAGCCGTCGTTGTCGCTGGCGTGGATGTGCACGATTTTGTCGGCTAACTGGTTGAAAAACGGTTGAATCTGGTTTTCAAGGTTTGCATGTCCTATGTCCAGGACGATGCCAACGGGTACGTTTGTTTCACGATACAGACGCAGGAACTCTTCAGGGGTACTCATAAGGAAATAGTATTTTGCCGGCAAATTCTCCAAGGCAATGTTTAGCCCACATTCTTCTGCGGCTTTGCTGAGCTGCTGAATGCTTTCGCTGTTTTGTTTAAACTGGGCGCCTGGGTAGAATTGGCTGATGCCTGTTTTTGCGCCGGGGTGAAAAACCCAGACTTTTGCGTCCAAAGCAACGGCGTAAGCCATGGATTGCTTGAGTCGCTTCAAAGATGCGGCCAGAAGGGTTTTTGAGGGCGAGGCGATGTTGATGTCGGCGAAGGGGGCATGCAATGAATATTTCAGGTCAAGGCTTTTTGCGGCTTCCTTGAGTGTTGCGATGCGGTTTTTGTCAAGTAAATGTGTGCCGTCATCCAAGATTTCGATGTAACTTGTTCCCATGCCGTCTAAGCGTTTAACCATGCGGTTGAAGGGTTCGCCTAAACAGTAGAGCATTGAGACTCCGATTTTAGCTTTAGACATTTTGGGTCCCCATGTTAATTGGATATTGCTGGTTAAAGGTTGGAAGCGCTTAAAAAGCTAAAATCGCCGAAACATGTTTTTATTGAAATAAGCGTCTGCCCCATTGTTGCTGGGAACCATAGTTGACTGTTCGAGTGGTTTTGCATTGATCTTGCCGTAGTCCCAGCGCCAGTTCAGTGAACTCTTTTATTTTTAAGTTACGAAACTCCCATGTTGGCGTCCCATAGCGTAAGCCACTGCACATGGTGTCCGCGTAAATGTAGAAGCGTACTCCTCGGTAATCGTAGGCTGCTTGGTTTGCTTCGCCGTATTTGGATTCACTTAGGATTTTGAAGGGCCAGATTTTGCAGGCGTCAGGCTTCATATTTTGTAGACCGCAATAATAATTTTTGGAGTCGCTGCAGAGGAATGCACAGTCACCGTCGTTGACCCGCTTAATGAAGAAACGATCTATGATAGCTATGGTGGTTTCTGTGCCGAAGGTTTGGGTTATGTTTAGCCATTCGGGAAAGCTTAAGACGACGCTGTAGAGTTTGCAGCAGTAGCCGCATGCTTTGCAATGCCAGTCAGCTACGTTTTGCCATGGAACAAACTGCATTTGTAAATAAACCCTTTTTTCTGCAAATAAAAAAGAAAGTAACTAAAAACCTTTTTTGCTAAATAAAACTCGTCAAGTTAGCGTGAAAAGATATTTTCATACTATCAGAGTTACAGTCTTGATTTCATATATTATTATGTCGTCGTTTTCATCGATTACTGATAAGTCATGCTTTTTGGCGACTTGCTTTGCAAATTGTTTTTCGCATTCACAGATGCCTTTTATGTGAATTCTGAATCCATGCGAGATGTCGACGATTTTTGACGTATCAAAAGAGATAGCATAAGGTGACATGTTTATGCATTCTATCTTCATGTTGCTTAGAAAAGCGAGACCCGCTACTCTGTCCAAGTTTGCTTTCTCCAAAAATATTCTGTTTTGCCAGTTGATTTAAGGCTTGTAGAAGAAATCTATTTAAGCTATATAGGATGAGGAATGAACAGCCCTCCTCAATCTCCCAGAAAATGGACCATATTTCAACTCCAAAAAATTTAGCCGAGGCATAAAGTAACGTCAATATACGCTCTTAAACGCCAAAACACGCAGGACCACGGGAAAAAACTTTTAGGCACGCTACAGCACGGGAAAACACGCTAAAACACGCAACCCCCCAACGCAGCAAACGCTAAACCAAGAAAGCAACTCAAAACGCAAACAAACAAATTACGCTGCAACACAAAACTAAAATTACGCCTAATCAGGCTTTACCTTCGCCATGAGGTTTCTGCGTTTTAAGGTTTTTTGTAGAGGTAGATTGTGTGTGATGGGTAGCCTAACAGTGGGTTTTCGCAGAAGTTTTCTACTCTTTCAGCCCGCCAACCGATAATCTCGTAGTCATGCGAAACAATGCGCACACCTTTCTTTAAGTCGGTTTCAAGTTTGGGCCTGATTTTCTCGTTTGCACTCGTGGTCAGATAAAGGTAAACCACGTCCGCTGAGGTCAAGTTAACGTTGAACATGTCGCTGTTAACTATGGTTACCCTGTCTTCAACGCCGCTCTCATGAATGTTACCCAGCGCTTTCTTCGCTAAGTCCTCACGCAACTCAACGCCGACGCCTCTAGCACCGAAGGTTTTAGCCGCCATAATAACGGTACGACCATCTCCGCTACCGAGATCAAAAAGGACTTCGCCAGCCTTTAAATCAGCCATCTTAAGCATGTACTCGACAACTGTACTTGGGCTGGGAACAAAAGGAGCAACAAACACTCAAAGTTCACCTTTAAAAAGTACAGTCATGTCTTCATGCCACATAAGCGTCTTTTTTAGCCTGAGGTCGCTTGGCTTCACCGCATTTTACGCAGCTTTGAGCACATAATTCAAGATATTTCTCTTCATCTTTTGAGTCGAGGGCTTTTGTAGCTTTCGTGCACAATTCACTGGGTTCACGGCAGCCTTCTTCTTTGCATAGGTTAGAGATATAGAGGCAGACTTCTTCGACGTCTTGAGGCTCTAAAATAGCTCTGTTTGTGCGGACTAAAAGGCAGAGTTCTCTTGCCATCACGCAGGTTTTGACGTATTTTATTCGTTCTAAAACTTCGCTGCGTAGATTTTTTCGGCTAATTTCCACTTTTATTCTCCTATGACACTTATAAGCTGACAAGCCCAAATAGGTGTCTTTACCCTTAAAAAGTTGCTGTTGTCAAGCTTTAGATAACAGTTGTTTTAAAACCTCGAAATCAGCAAACCTAACTACATGGACAAGCGAATACATCTGGGTACGAGAAAACATATGCTCAGAGCCGCAGAAGTTAGACACAGCTAAAAGCCTAAACTGTGCCCCCTAAAACCGTTTGGACAAGGCTTTGCGTTCTGCTTCCATAACTAAATCGTAAAAGTTGTCAGAAAGCTTTGGCTCTTTCTCCAAAACCGCCGCTACGTCAGGTATTGGGACTCGTCTGGCGCTCAGAGCTACTGCCGCCGCTTTTCCATATTTCTCGATAAGCTCGGCGGTCTGTTTAGCGTGCATCTGCATCTTTTCTTCTCCTTTAGCTAGATGCGTTTTCTTCTCTATTAGCGGCATAGCTTTGTCCTCGTCAACTTTTAGCATGCCAAGCGCGTAGGAGCCGCATCTGGGGCATTT
This sequence comes from Candidatus Bathyarchaeota archaeon, assembly GCA_003165195.1. Lineage (GTDB taxonomy): Archaea > Thermoproteota > Bathyarchaeia > Bathyarchaeales > Bathycorpusculaceae > Bathycorpusculum. Next base: position 6,440 of record PLSP01000114.1, read on the forward strand.
GGGTTTATCGGGTAAATCTTTGATTTGCATGGTTTCCATATAGTCCCAGCAGCTAGCGCAGACAAAGTTACCTGTTTCGTTTAGGAGCCGTGCTTTGGCGGCTGCAATGAGGACAGCACGCATTTTCTCCGGCGGTATCAGGTCGGTTTTCATGCTTACCCGCTCGATGCCTACTCGGGCAACTGGTGTTGCGTCGCCGCCTGTCTCGACCACTTGGAAGCCTACATCGCCATCGAGAATCCGCTTGAGCACCATGACAAGACCGCCTGCGTCGAGGTCTTTTGAGAAAACCTCCTTGAGGCCTTCCTCGTAAATGGGCGTGCCCTCGAAACTTGAAATCAGCTTCTGGAGACTAACATTACTGAAGTCAGCCCACTTCTTGAGTGCCCCAAACCGCCTTGCAACCTGGATTACACGCCGTTTGAAAAGCCCAGTTTTAATGGTTGATCTTGTAAGCGTGACTCGGATTAACTGAGGGCTTAAGACTTTTATCTCGTTGAACACTTCAACGATCCGCTGCGCACTCATGGCGCCCATGGTTTGCACGAAGATGCGGTAGGGGTCATGTTGAACAACGATTCCGCGTCCAAGCTTGTCGGACAGCACTTCGCCTAGCAGCTGCGCCAATGCACGGTTAATGAGCGAACCAAAGTTGGAGTGGAGAATGACGAATTCACCCCAGTCTTCAACCACTACTCGATGTGGTGTTGGAACTGCCCAACCAGCGTTGACCTGCTCAACCGTCTCTGCCAACGCATGCAGAATCGTTTCCTCGTTAGCCGGGTACTTTTCACACAGGGACGCGCTGATTTGCGCGGGCGATTCACCAGAATGTAGTTTTTCCTCAACTAAGCCGCGGATTTCCGCTACTTCCTGCGCTATAGCATATGGGACTGGGATTTCTTCGCCTATCCAGCTGGGAATTGAACCTGTGGGATCCTCTACTGGACGCACGTAGACTTTGTCTTCTGTGGCATGCATTATTTGCCATGGGCTTCCACGTATGATGAATTTTGTGCCTGGCTTGCCGTATTCAGCCATAAACGCTTCGTCCAACACACCGATGGAAGTATCTTGTGACTCATCAATAACCAGGAATTGCTTTTCTTCAGGAATCATCGATAAATTGTCAAAATAGTACTCGAAGAGCGCCTTAGATCGCTGTGGTTTGAGGGCAACCTGGTCCTCAGCAGATACCCAAGCTAATCGTGGAAAACGTTCGTGCATATACTTGAAGACTTTTGCAACATCCTCTATTGTTAAGTTTTGGAACGGTGCAGCATTCTGGGCAAGCTGTAAAACTTCGTTAAATTCTAGGCGTCTGGTTTTTAGCATTAAACCGGCGATCTGGTGGATAAGCACATCGAAGGGTTTGTCTGGGATTTCAACCGGCTCCAGCTCCTCTTTGAGTGCTCGACGGGCTATGACCAATGCTTCAAGTGTGTCGTCGGAGTCCATGCCAATGATTAAGCCTTCAGCAACATGCCCATAAGTGTGACCTGCACGTCCGACGCGTTGAATGAGCCTAGTTACCTGTCTTGGACTCATATATTGAATAACAAAGTCAATATGCCCCACATCAATGCCTAGCTCGAGGCTGCTGGTGGCAATTAACCCTTTAAGTTCACCCCGCTTGAGCCCTGCCTCCGCTGAGATTCGAGACAATTTAGCAAGTGAGCCATGATGGATTGAAATCGGAAAGTTGATGTCCCAAACTTTGAATCGAGAAGCAAGCACTTCAGATATGGATCGGGTGTTTGTAAATAAAAGAGTTGATTTACGTTTACTCATGTATTCGCGAATTATGCGAAGTCGAGCAGCCACTTCTGGGTGAGTATAAATTTTAGACGCAAAACTAACATCTTCCTCAGTCGGTTTGGGGTAGATTACCTGCAGCTTCACCATTTTAGCAACTGGAACACGAACTATTTCCACGGGCCGTTTGCTGCCGACGAGAAACTTGGCAACTTTTTCGGGGCTGCCGATGGTGGCTGATAAACCAACCATCTGGAAGTCTTTGCCAATCAAGTTTCTGACACGTTCAAGCGCCAAAGACAGTTGGCTTCCCCGTTTGCTGTCCGCCAACTCATGGACTTCATCGATTACCACCCATTTTAACGCCTGCAAATGCTGACGCAGAATCCACCCGGAGAGTATAGCTTGGAGGGTTTCAGGGGTTGTTATAAGAATGTCAGGAGGGCTTCGGGATTGACGCAGCCGCTCTTTCGTTTCCGTGTCGCCATGCCGAACCGCGAGCCGGATGTCAAGGCTGTTGCACCACCATTGAAGCCTCTCAAGCATATCCCTGTTTAACGCTCGAAGCGGCGTGATATACAGGACCTTTATTCCTGGAGTTTTAGGCTCTTTTAGAAGCATACTTAACACAGGCAAGAAGGCTGCTTCAGTTTTCCCCGTAGCTGTTGGCGAGATTAAAAGGACATTTTTACCCTCGAGAATTTTCGGGATTGTTTTTTCTTGAGGTTCAGTAGGCTTAGAGAAGCCCTTCTGTTCAACAAGCCGCCTAACGGGCTTCACAAGCAAGTCAAAAGCATTTTCAGAAGTCGCCTGCAAAATAAACTGAAACCTCAAATAAAGATAAGCGGAGATTCGCATATTTAAAAAATGTTGTAAAGTTTAACACTTATAGCCCTAATAATTGACATTTTCGGTAAAATACTAGGATGCGCTTTCTACCAACCATGTTTAATTGTTGATGGAGCAACTGGATGCTTGTTTTTCTTATCTTTCTTTTTCTGGAACTTGTTGATTTTTACAACGTTATTGGAGACAGAAACCCAATGGGTAAGGTTGAAGCCTTTACTCTTAAGAAACTTGTTTACCATCTCAGCTAATGAATGCGAAGAAACGTCGTCATTGTTTAATTCTAAGCCTTCCAGATTTGCGGAGGACGCTAATTTAAAGTGAGTGCTTAAAAATTTGGCTAGACTTTCTTTCTCATGATCTAAATCAGCCATGTTTATTTTTACAACACTTCTATGCTTGAACAGCAACACACTTCTGCCCTCTACTTGAATGGACATTAGTTCTAGTTATTAAAACCTACTCAGGTAACAACCATAACAAACATTTTAAGAGGGTTAAGGCAAACGGGCAAGATGGGTACTTACCGTCAACTTTAACTCTTGATGCACCTCAATTAGAAGAAGACGAAAGTGGTATTTTAGTGAAGAAAACTAAGATTGTGTGCACCGTGGGGCCTGCAAGCGGGTGCAAACAAGTTATAGAAAAAATGTTTCATGCAGGCATGAACGGTGTGAGAATCAACACTGCTTACGGAAATATCCCTCAATATGAAGTCACAATAAGGGCAGTTCGTGAAGTCGCCGACATCCCAGTAATTATAGACATTAAGGGACCCGAAGTCAGAATCAAGGCAACACAAGCTAAAACTCTCATCAAAGGAGACATCTTGGAAGTGGGCTTCAACGGCGAAGACATCTGCTTTAACCATGACTTGTACGACGAAATGGCGGTTAACGACTTAGTTCTAATTGACAATGGCAAAATAAGGACACATGTGGTTGAAAAGGCGAATCGAAAACTTTATTTGAAGATACATAACAGCGGAACAATTGAAGATGGAAAAGGAGTCAATATACCTAACAAGCACCTGTCCCTACCTACCCTTTCCAAAAGAGACCTAGAAATCGTTAGGTTTGCCAAGAAATTTGACATCGAATATGTTGCTCTCTCATTTGCCAGAAATGCAAAGGATGTTGAAAATCTTTCCAAAGAACACAGGTTTGAAGGCGGCATCATTGCCAAAATAGAAAACTATGAAGGCGTCCAAAACATCGAAGAAATTACCGATGCTGCAAGCGGCATAATGGTGGCCAGAGGCGACTTAGGGATTGAGATTGAGCCAGAGAAGGTTCCGCTGGTTCAGAAATCTATTATTAAACTCTGCAACCAAAAAGGCAAGCTTGTTGTGACAGCAACTGAGATGCTGGAGTCAATGATACATCAGCCTTGCCCAACAAGAGCAGAGGTAAGCGATGTTGCAAACGCCATATTGGACGGGTCAGATGCGGTTATGCTGTCAGGCGAAACTGCAATCGGCGAGTTCCCGGTGGAAGCGGTTAAAATGATTACGAAGATAGCAAATGAAACGGAAAAAGCTGTTAAGAGCAACGTTGAAGACACCTGCTTTGTTAACGTTTCTGACACAGTTAGCCGAGCAATCCAAAGGATATGTCAGAGTATGCCTGTAGATAAAGTCGTTACAATAACAAGGTCAGGCTACACCGCTCGAATGATAACCCGCTTTAAGATCGCTCAGCCAATAATTGCTGTTACACCTGACCTTAAAGTAAAAAAGCAGCTGGAAATCGTGTTTGGAGTTCAGCCAGTGGCGATAAACTACCTTGTGGAAAATGATCGGATTTTTAAAGTCGCGAAACAACTTTGTGAAATGCGGCTACTCGGCGAAAAAGAGACTGTGTTGTTCACGGCTGCTGTTAGAACAACTATGAAGCATGCAAGTAACTCGATTGAGATCCATAAGATGGGAGAGTTAGAGCAGTTTGCTTCTGGTTAAGCGCACAGTTTAAAGAAGGAGTTACTTGGATGTTTGCGAAAAACCATAAGGTACGTTAAAGTTGAGATTGAGACGATTAATAATGGGCTCTAAATCACAATTAATTGACAAAAAACTGTCTAAACTAAACATACAAACCTTCAATATGCAGTCAAAAAGTAAAGAAAGTTTTTTATGCTATAATGATAAAGCATGGATGCGATAATACGGAGGAAAAAAAAATGGCAAAATGTCCAAAATGCGGAACTGACGTTTCAAAACCAAAAAAGACATGGAAGATGGCTGGCCGTCCAGACAAAGCTGGAAAACGCATGCAACTAGAAATAGGCCTCTACGAATGCCCCAAATGTGGAAAGGTCTTCCGCGAAGTTCTAAGTAAAAAGAAAATTTAAAATAATCAACCAGAACGCTCTGATTGCGCTATCTGGCTCTCTTGTTTTTCTTTACACTCAAACGGTAACTTTTAAAACATGGTGAAAGATTATGAACAGGTAACTTTCGTTTAGCAGAGGCAAAAGGCTTGATGGCTCTAAAAAAGATGTGGAAAAACGACTACTTCAAAACAGTGATTGCCATCATCCTTATCGTGGCAATAGTTTTAGGTTTCTTCTTTGGCTCGCAATTAGTTCTCCACACCTCGTATCCGGCACTGGCGGTGATAAGCCCCAGCATGTACATAACTAGTAATGGCAATTATTACGTGGGTGAGGATTCGAGGACAGGAGCGACCCTCCCAACTGCACATAACCTTTGGATAAGCCTCTCTAATCCTTTTACGAGAACACTAGATGTAGGAGACATGGTAATCGTAGAGGGAATAACCCCTAAAGATTTGAACACAAATTACCCCAATAGCGACATCATTATATTCCACAGCCCAGAAAACGGCGAATTAATTGTTCACCGAATAATCAAAGAAGAAACCATTAACGGCACAATGTACTTCCAAACCAAAGGCGACGGAAACGGCAATCCGTGGCCAGAGCAACCAACCTCAGGACAAGATCCGTGGGACTTTAGTAACCCACCGGGAGTACCTCAAAACCTCGTAGTTGGTAAAGTGATTATGCGGATTCCATGGTTTGGTTGGATAACAATGATTATGCAGGAAAGCTCTTGGGGATTGCCGGTAGTTATTGCGCTTATAATGGTGCTTGTGATTGTGGAATTTGTGATTCCCATCCTGAGAGAGAAAACGCCAAAGCAAGAAAACCCGACGCAGACATAGCATAGGTGTATTTATAAAGTCTGAATTTGATTAGGGTAAACAAGGGCGGTTAAAGAGGGGAGGATTGGTTGCCACAAGTTAAAGCCACCATGAATATTGAGAACGTTGTCGCTTCAGCAACGCTCAACCAGAAAGTGGATTTAAACGCTGTGGTTAAAGGTTACCCAGGTGTCGAATACCGACCTGAACAGTTTCCAGGACTTGTTTTCAGGCTTAAAAGACCGAAAACAGCCACATTAATTTTTAGTTCAGGAAAAATGGTCTGTACCGGCGCCAAATCTGAAAAAGAAGCCAAGAGCGCCGTCATGAAAGTTGTAAAGGAGCTAAAAAAGGGCGGCATAATAATAATAAGCAAGCCTGAACTCAAGATCCAAAATATTGTTGCATCAGGTGGGCTTGGCGGCATGATTGATCTTGAAAAAGCGGCATACACACTTGGCCATGCCATGTACGAGCCTGAACAGTTCCCTGGCTTAATTTATCGAATGGAAGACCCTAAAGTGGTAATCCTTCTCTTTGCAAGCGGAAAGCTTGTCTGCACCGGAGCCAAAAAAGAGCAAGATGTCTTTGTCGCAGTGGAAAAATTGCATGCGCTACTTGAAGAAACAAATCTAATCTTCTACGAATAACCGCATGGTCGCTATTGTTTCTTGATTTGTTTTTGGATTGTTTTCAGGCTGTCCTTATCTATCGCGCCTAAGTCATACAAAGAATTAGCGACTTCACTTATTTTCAAGGGCGAATGAAGTTGAACGCCGTTCTTCTCAAGCAGCTGTCTTCCTCCTTCTTCCCTGTCAAGAAAGACTACTGCATCCGTAACTACACCGCCTTCAGCTCTTACAGCGTCTACTGCTTTCTTTAGGGTTACTCCAGTTGTTGCTAAATCGTCTAGCATTAGAACTTTGTCCCCTGAAGCCAAAACCCCCTCTACTCGTCTATCTCTACCGCTCAGACGGACACCTTTGCGTACATAGAGAAAGGGTTTCTTTAGGTTGTATGCGACTTGCGACGCAAAGATTAGCCCAGCAACAGGGACACCGGCAGTCCTATCGAAGCTTTTTAGACCAACCTGTCTAGCAATATATTCAGTGTAGAAGTCGCAGATTTCTCTAAAAGCATCTGGGAAACTTGGGATCACCCTTAGGTCTACATAATACGGGCTTGCTTTTCCAGTTGAAAGCTTGAATACTCCGAATTTTAGGGCGTCAATTTTGTAGAGTATATTTGCCATTCGCTCTTTTGTATCTTGATTATCTTTCTCAATCTTCATCTTTTTTTACTTCCTTCTTAGATACTTGATAGATCCTATTTTGTTTAGGAATTAGACATGCGGTTCTCGGCAGCTCCTTTTTTAAAATCTGGGCGAACTCGCTTTGGCTGGCTGCTAAAGCAGTATGGTAGGGAACCGCCAACTGAGGCTTAGTCAACCACGCTATCTCAAAGCCTGACTCCGGCGAGGAGCCTGCAGCGATACCTACCGCACAGAAAACAACGTCAAATTTTTCTCTAAGACCAATGGCTACAAGCTCAGGAAACGGTAAGCTGTCTGCTGAATGGAATATTTTAACCCCGTCTTCGCTGGTTATAATATAAGTTACAGGCGCTAGGGCGGCATGGTTGCATTTTTCTCCCTTGATCGAAACGTCCCCGAGTTTTATTTCATCGCCTGGCTTGATTTCTTGGAGTTTGCCGTTAGGAATGACTGTTTGCAGCCTTTTGATTGAGGTGGAATCGGCTATTACGGCGCAGTTTGTTTCTTTCTGGATTTCAGTTATGAGTCTTGGGTCCAAATGGTCGTAGTGTTCATGCGTAATTAGTACCGCGTCCAGATTCTGGAAGCTTTTTGCTTTAACGTCAACAGGGTCAATGGCAAGTGTCTTAGTAGGGGTTTTTAGCAATATGCCAGCGTACTGATTGAGCCAAACAAAAAAAACGCTGTTTTTCGGCGGTATTTTCTGTATTATCAGAACTGATTCCTCATATAGTTAATGTAAGCCGCGTTTTAAAGAAGTTGCGTTAATCCATTCGACGCAGTTTTTCTCTCTTGATAAAACCGCTTCAATTATGGCTCAACGCCACTGTCATGCTCATTACTTTCAGAGTGATCGGACGAGAGGTGGTGCGCCAAATCCTGCCAATAGCCTCTGATAATAAAGCTAAAACCAAAAGTTTGTGCCGCTTAGAACAAGGTGCCGTAAGTGAAGAACCAAACAGTATTGCAGAGAAGATAACAACGGGAAACGTAACAAAAATCCGAGAACAGCAATTATTCAAAAGTTGGTAGGGCAGTACTTATGGCAATTCTGTAAGCATCAAATAAACCTTCCAACAAAAACCATTACACATTTGGTGAAAAATGATTTTTCGACATTGTCTAACAATTTGTTAATTGTAAAGAGGAAAAGGCGAAAGTTCATTGTTGTCCGCCAAACCGTTTCCTATAAACTTCGTAGTCAGGCAATATACGCTGGTAATCCTGGCTCATTAGCGGCGAGGAAATAATGAAGTCAGCTGAGGTTCGGTTGCAGGCAATGGGAATATTCCATAACGCTGCGACTCTTAGGAGCGATTTAACATCTGGGTCATAGGGTAGTGGGCAGAGAGGGGTCCCAGAAAAATATTAGGAAGACTATTTCTCCGTCAGCAATACGTGCCCCGATTTTTAAGTCGCCGCCTAAGGGACCGCTTTCGAGGCAGCGGATTTTTAGACCTAATTCTTTTTCCATGATTTTGCCTGTGGTTCCGGTCGCGTAAAGTTCATGCTGACGTAGCGTGTCAACGTTGTATTTTGCCCATTCCAGCATGTCGTCCTTTTTGTTGTCGTGAGCGATGAGTGCTATTCTTTTTTTGTACCTTAGCACAGATATTTTCGGCATCTTGGTGTTCGCCTGTTTTAGGTGAGCATTGGTTGATTGTTTTTAATTGTATCGCTGTTGTACAGTTGGGTTGAGATTGGGTTTGAGAATAAATCTTTATTTATGCAGCAGTACGACTTCATATAATGGGAGAGACCATAGTGGGGTCACTGAAAAGCATAGCCCAAGGCTATCTAGCAGCAACAGCGCTCATTATGAGCCTAAACATAGCTTCGCTTATGAAAAGCGGTGACACATGGCTAGCCCTTCTGTACCTGCTAATTTCACTTATCCCCGCTGGCAGCCTGATATATCTGAAGTTTGCAAATAAAAACAGCACAGCCCACCCGCTACCGGACGAGAAATGGAGGAACCTGCTTTTTTCATTTCAAGGCGTCGCCCTGGCCTTCTGGACCTTCGATTTAACGACTACATTCTATGCCATAAATGTAACGGGCTTGGCAGTTGAGTTAAACCCGCTCGGCTGGCCTCTAGGAATCCTTGGTGCACTTGCATATTATGGCCCAACAATAATTGGCTCTTATATGCTTCTTTTCAAAATTAAAGACCGAATTGCATTCTACGCTGCTATACCCCTGACACTGGTAACGCTTGGCATGAGTGCGCAGAACCTGATGGCTGGAAACCAAAACTTTCAAGTGTTCGTTGATACAACCGCCCTTGCGACAGGTGTGCGCTATTCACTTCTGGCGCTAATTGCCGTCGTCGGCTTGACAATTCCATTTGCCTTGAAAAAAGTGAATACGCAGCCTAAAGCCGTTTTGTCATGACATAAGCGTCTTCGCCATCTGAGTAGTAACCGTTTATGGTTCGAGTATTTTCAAAGCCCAGCTTCTTGTAGAGCGATATAGCTGTGTCGTTTGTTACTCTGACTTCAAGGAAGCATTGTTTTGCTTTGTAGTACTGCATGCCCTCAACTGCACGGTTGATAAGCGCAAACGAGATGCCTCGGCGTCTATACTGGGGCATAACCGCTATGGATACGACGTGCCCTTTCTTGATTAAGCCTCCAAAACCGTAATTTGACAAGCCGACCTCTATACGACACATGATATAGCCCGCTATTTCCCCCCCGTTTTCCTCGGCCACTACGAAGGTTTCTGGAAAACGTTGATGCAAATCCATGAAGAAGAAATCTGAATAATTCTCAGGCAAACAGACCCGGTTTATCTGCATGACGCCTTGTAAGTCGTCTGGGATGAACTTTCGAAGCTTGAAAGTTTGCTGCATTATTCCGCCTTCTTAAAGGAGATTCCACAGATTAAACTTAAAGGTTACGCTAAATGAATCTTTGACGGCGAGTGGTTAAGTCTTTGTTTCTTCAGGAGCGACAAAAACAGGCATTGTGTAGCTTCCTTGTGGCATCGCCCAAACTCTTGACGCTGACCCAGCAATCTTGAGTGCTTCTGCGAAGGCGTCGTTGACTGCGCGAGCCGTTTTGAGCTTAAAGATGCTGGTTGCGTAATAGTCAGGCAATGAGGAAACAAGTATGATTTGGTGATTCTGGAGGGCTTTTAAAAGGTAATATGCTTTGTGACCGCCCATGACGAAGTTGCGTTTAATCTCTCGTTCCACGTTCTTGATGTCGCCAAATCGGGTCATCCATTCGTAGAAAACCAAGTTGCCATGCCCCTCAGGACACTCAGCAACAAGGATGATTACGCCGCCCCGTTTAACAGCATCCAACGCGTTGTCCAACGCCTTGTAAGCTTGGTAAAGATTGAGGTCTGCTGGGTCCCCGCCAGCGCTGACTACTACAATGTCTGCCCTGCGGTCAATGGTGACACGGTACAATTCATCAACCAATTTTACAGCTTCAAGCCACGCCTGCTCTAAATCGCCCGCAAAAGCCTTTACAACGTCGCCTTTTTTGTTCTCAACTAGGTTAACTATAAAATCAACCTTTGCCAGCCTAGCTGCCTCAACCATGTCTTGGTGTAATGGGTTACCTTCTAAAACTCCGGTTCGGGCGTTGGCGTGCAGAAGCAACGCGTGGTTTTGCTTGATGGTTTCTTCACCGCATACAGCGGGCAATACACTTTTTCTTCCACCGCCGTAGCCTGCATAATAATGGAAGCCTACATCGCCCAGAAGCACGCGCACATCTGCTTCAGCGAAAATGCGATTTAAAAGAATTTTATTTCCACATGATTTAGTAGTCCCTGCGTTCACCAAATCTTGGGCTCGGCAGTCATGACTGACGGTTTTTACACGCCTGAACGATTCAGCGCCAACTAAGACGGCGGCTTCTTCAGGTTTAACCGCGCGGTGGGTGCCACAGCCGAAAATAACCGTGATGTTCTCGTCTTTTACGCCTGCCAGGTTAAGCTCGGCAAGCACAGGCAGCAGCATGGTTTCGCTTGGTGATCTGCGTGTGTGGTCGTCTACGACTATGGCGACTTTGCTCTCAGCTTTGGCTATTTCGCTTAGGCGTTTGGAGCCGACGGGGATGGGGTTTTTTAGGGCACGTTCAACCTCAGCCTTCGGATCTGCAGCAGCCGGGCGGTCAACGGGATCTATTGCGCCCAGCAGGTTACGGGCTGGAACTCGAACGCAGACGTCGGTTTTTCCGTAAGGAAGCCAAACATCAACCATGACATGTCACGTTGAAATGTACTCATCGCAAGAGTCTATTAAGCCTTATCAAAACAGGCACCAAAATAATAGAAGGATGAACTACTTAACAGAAGGGAACGTGCAAATTGTACCTGCGCTAACAAAAAGTTAGAGACCAAAGCAAAAGCATTCAAAAGCACAGTTGCATGGACCTAGAATTCTTAGCGATATTATAGTTTGAGAAAAAGAGCCAAAAATCAGACCCCTCCCCTAGGTGAAACACTCAGTTTTGGGTTGCCATTTAAGTTTAGCGTTTGAATCGTTCGCAAGTTGAAACGGAAAAAGACATAGAAAGACACAAAAAGACAGAAAAGACGAAAAAAGGTGTTGCATTAACGTACGTAACAATCAAGTGAAAACGAAAATGGAAAATAAGTATAAGGGTTTGGTTAGGCTGCTTTGGGTGTGGCTTTGTCGACTGCGCCGCTTAGGCTGGTCATTTCTGCGTTTGCTTTGCGGATGAGTTCTCCGATGGTGTCTTTGGTCGGTATAGCTGCGCTAACGGCTAAAGCCACAGCTTTCTGATGTGCGTTCTGCAGTAGTGGTTTGATTGTGTCTTTGGATGCATAGTTGATGCCTAATGCAAGTGCAAAGGCTTCCTGATGGCTGACTTCAACGCTTCTTCGTGTTGCGTCAACGTCAACTTTGAGTTGTTCGCCCACAATCATGAGACCATTGTCGTAAACTGCACGCATAGAGATGCCCAGTTCCACGGCTTTAATGTTGAGTTTTGAGAGAACACCAGCTAGGCGCTCGTTAATTTCTTCGCCTCTGCGCACAACCAACGTGTCTTTGCTTACCCAGACGCTGCCTGACTCGATTCTTGTCGGTAATCCTACACCGTTAAGTTGACTGATTATTGGACCTGGAGGTTGACCTGTGTTGCCTGCTGGAACAACCACATCAAAAGCCGCCGTGTCGCCTGCTTTAGCAGTGGTCTTGACTTTACCCCGCTCAAGCAGCAATGCAAGTTTAAACGGGTTAAGATCAGTGAATAGATAAACGTTTGATCCTTCCAAGTATTCTTCAAGCTTTTTCAGGTCTTTCTGCTTTAGCTCTTCAATAGCTATTCGCATAAGTGTATTCTTTAGGACGCGGAGGTATACTTTGCCAGACATGGTTTTCTTGAGTTCTTGAAGTTGGGAGGCGCGAACCTTCTGCAGGCTGCATATACCCACTGACTTGTGTTCTTTTAGTATTTCTTTTATGGCTTCAACTTCGCTTGACTTTTCCTCTAGTACCTGTTGGGACGGCATAATTTCTCTTCTCTGTTATGGTTTAATTTTTACTGGCTCACCCATAGATGTCTTGATGAAAGCATACTTTACGTTTTTCAGACCGCGTTTAAGTTTTCCATCTAAAACACGGAGAACGGTCATGGTGTTGTCAACGAGGTCTTCATCTTTCATCTGTACAGAGCCTACTGAAACTTGAATGATCGGCTGGTTACGCATTCTAACAACTACGGTCTTACGGTGCTTATTTATTATGGAAACAATGTCAGCGGTAGGCGGAACTGGAACAGGCATTTTTCCTCTTGGACCTAAAACTGGACCGAGAATTCTGCCTACAAGCGGCATTAACGGAGCTTCAGATATGAAGACATCATAGCTTTCCGCTAGCTTCCGCAGCTCTTTCTTTTTGCCGTTTAACGCGTCCAAGTCGGCACGTTCGATAACGTAGTCAGCATTTGCGTTTTTTGCTTTCATCGCAAATTCACCAGAAGCGATAACACAGACTTTGTTGGGTTTGCCAGTGACGTGTGGAAGCTCAACGACCTCTTGGATTTTGCCTTCTGGCGACTTCATGTCGATTTCCATAATATCTAAGATCAAATCTACAGTCTGGTTGAATTTTTTGTCTCCAGACTTAATCTTTGCCTGTTTAACTGCTTCTGAAATTGTCTTATTGTCTAGGGGCATTTTTAAGCCTCGTGCCAATGAGGGATAAGAGACCCATTATAAAAATATTCGCTTAGCATTATTCGCTACCAAACAGGCTTTCGTATGTGCCAGCGTCGATGTCTTTTTGTACTTCACGGGGGTCTTTGCCTTCAACGGTGACTCCTAAGCTAACGCAGGTTCCCAGCATCTCCTTTGTTGCCTTCTTCAGTGTTGGTGATAAAAGTTGAGACTGTTTAATTTTGGCGATTCGCACCATCTGTTCCATAGACAAATTGCCTACTTTAACAGTGTTAGGTGTACCCGAACCTTTCTCAACCTTAAGTTCAGCAACAATCAGCGCTGAAGCTGTTGGGGTTCCGACGTTAACTTCAAAGGATTTATCTTCCGTCTCTACAATGATTTTTACTGGAACTCTCATTCCAGCGTAGTCTTTGGTTAGCTCGTTAATTTTGTTGACAATGGCCATTATGTTAACGCCTAACGGACCAAGAGCAGGACCTAAAGGTGGACCCGCGTTGGCTTGTCCTCCACTTACGAGCATTTCTACAGTTTTTTTCTCGCTCATTTGTTTTCACCTATTATTATTTTGCTTTTTCCACTAGTTTCACATAATCTGAGTGTACTGTGATTGGCAAAGTGAACGTTGCCTCTAACAGTTCGAGGGTAACTTCGCCTTTTGATTTGTCAAGTCTTGTAATTTTAGCGCGCATACCTTTGAACGGTCCGCCGGTAATTTCCACGACATCGTCTTCGTTGAGATCTTCCATGACTGGTTTACGCACTATGTAACGTTCGACTTCATTAAAGCTTACCAAGCCCGGTATTCTGGAGCGTACGTGCCTCAGCCCTGATATGGCTTCTTCAACCAGGTGTGGTCCGTCAGCTTCAACAAACACGTATCCTTTAAGGGTGTCTGGCACAAGAAGAGCTTTAATTGGTATATGGTTCATTTCAACTTTTGATGCAATCAATCGGGCAACGTTTCGTTCCTGCCCAGTTGTTGTTTTAACAACGAAAATCTTTACTTGATTTTGCTCTTCTTTCTTTTCCATAAAGTTCAGGTGCCCTTTTTTATGAGGTTGATGTTGATGCTGCGCCGCCAGGGATAGCCCACGATAATAGCTTGATTATGAAGCCGATTAAGCCGACCGCGCCGATGCCGAGCAGGCTGATTTTGATTGAGAGCCAAACCTCTTCGCGTCCGGGTTTTACAGCTAGCTTTAATGTTCTAGCAGCTTGTTGAAGCCAAGATTTTATTCCCATACTTATCGCACATCCAGATTTCATTTATGAATAATAAACATTACTGTAACTTGAGGTTTAAAAACAAGTTCCTCAAAGCTTTTAAATCTTCGCCCCCAAACAAACTTAAACTTTCTTAAAAGGCAATCCAACATCCTGCAGTACGGACAAAACCTTAGGCTTATCCTGACCTGCGATTCCCTTCCAATCGAGAACCGCCAATTCGACTTTTTCCAAAGTTCTTTCAAGGCATTGCGACAACATTTCGCCGTCAATATATGTAAGGGCATATTTCGGTATCATGTGCCCGAACACAGCTTCCCCAGCTAAGGCCATACGTGTGAAATTCTGATTGTAATGCGTTCCACCTATACCAAGAACAGCCTCAGTGCCAAGCGTCGAAAACTTTTCGATGGCATGCATCGCTGCATGAGCAACGGCTTGCGCTGCCCTTGAATCACCCCATTGCAACTCGCTACTTCCCAGTTCAACAAACATAGTCGGCATATTGAGGCTGGGACCATGATGAGTACACTCGTATGTAACTTCATAGTCGAGGTCAAGGAGCGCCTTGTGTTCTATAAGCGCTTTCAGAGCGTCACGCATGGCTGTAGCAGGTGCAACTGAAACAACCCTGGGCAACCCGCCAAGTTCGGCTTCCCCGAAGTTTCCAGGGGCATGAACTGATAGTGTTGGCTTGCCGCTGGCGCTACTGTGCCTTGAAATGAAAACAATTAGTTCGGCGTCTGGAAAGCTTGAGGCTAAATCTTGTGCTTTAACTGACTCCTCGTTTAGAGTTACCAGCGTCGCTTTTTTTCCGCTTATGATTGCATTGTAGACGGGATTTTGCTGGAAATGGTCGGCTGTTTCATCGAAGGGGTAATGTTTGAGGACTTGTGCTTTGATGGTGACGCTTGCAGCATCCATATTTGACGCGACGATGAGAATCATTTCTTGACACTCAAATACTATTGACTCGTTTAGATGAAAAGGGTTTCCATAAAGCTTATAATTGCTGGCTCAGTCAGCGTATCTGAAGGCAATCGACATGCATCTCATCAACTTCAAAGAATTATCCAGTCAAGACCTCAACTCAATGGTTGATTTAGGCATCGAAATCAAACATAACCCGCAAAAATATGCAAAGGCTTTTGCAGGCAAATCAGCGGCTCTAATTTTTCAGAAAACTTCAACGCGGACAAGGGTAGCTTTTGAGGTTGCAGCTACACAACTTGGCGGCCACGGACTCTACATTGACTGGCGAACTACCAACTTCACACTTGCCGACATAATAGATGAAATCCAGTACTTGTCCCGCAACGTCGATATTATCATGGCGCGACTACTTTTTGATAGAGATCTAGTCAAAATGGCTAACGCGTCGCGAGTTCCAGTAATCAACGGCTGCGATGAGATGTACCATCCAAGCCAAGCCTTAGCCGACCTAATCACCATAAAAGAGAAGAAGGGAGCACTGAAGGGCGCTAAACTAGTTTACTTAGGCGTTCACAATAATGTATGCAACTCGCTGATTGAAGCATGCACTAAAACAGGGGTAAAGTTAACGACGGTTACGCCGATTTTCAATGAGGCTGCAAGGGACGACGAGTTGTTGATTGAGGCGAAGAAAACTGGGCTTTGGCAATCAACACTTGACGCAAAAAAAGCGGTCGAAGACGCCGACTTCGTTTACACTGATACGTGGATTGACATGGAGTTTTTCACTGATCCCAAGTTTGCGGCGGAAAAAGACAATCGAATTAAACTTATGATGCCGTACCAAATCAACGATGAACTGCTAAGAATCAGCGACGCCTACATCATGCATGATATGCCTATCCACCGTGGCTACGAAATCACCCTCCAAGCTATTGAAAGCCCCAAATCAGTGATTTATGAGCAAGCGGAAAATAGACTGTACGCAGCTAAGGCGATTATGTTAAAGCTTTTAACTTAGAGATTGGAAAAGTTTTATTTGGTTTTTTTTGTAAAAACTAGACTCTAACCCCCTCAACTATGGAACTGGGCTTGCTTGTGTTGATTTTTCTTGTGGTAAGAGTCTACCTTAATTTTTTTAAGGCTGGATAATGTGTACAGGGGGATTAGAACTACCTTGCTGTTGTTTTCCGAGTTCGTTTGCAAAGAACCCTTTGAGTCCGATAAAGTTCATTTTGGCGAGCAAAAAGTTTCTCGCCGATAAACCTTAAATGGAAAATACGCCAACGTAAGCTAATAAGGAGCCGCATGTGTTGAAAGCAGTCATTTTAAACGGTGCCAGAGAAGGAGACATAAAAATAGATGAAATCAGCGAAAAACTAACCTCGATTATGCAGTTGCTTGGAGAAACCGAAACTTTCATTCTACGTGAATACAAAATCGCAGACTGTTTGGGCTGCTTCGGTTGCTGGATCAAAACTCCAGGCCAATGTGTAATCGATGACTCATCCAGGTCAATAGCCAACCAGTTTGGAAAAGCTGATCTAAAAGTTTTCGTCACGCCCATAGTCTTTGGAGGTTACTCCTATGAACTCAAAAAACTTCTAGATAGACAAATAAGCAACATTCTGCCCTTTTTAGAAAAAAACAAAAACGGTGAAATCCACCATCCTTCCCGGTTCACAGTAGATACAAGATTTGTGGCAATCGGCGTACTATCTAAACCTGACGATGAAAGCGAAACAATTTTTAAGACCCTTGCTGGCCGAAACGCACTCAACATGCAAGCCAAAGCATACATAGCAATAACTGTGTATTTGACAGATAACGCCGAGCAGGTTACTAAAAAAATTAAGGATGCGTTGGCAGGAGTAGGGATTAAAGATGGAAACGCATAAGCGAGTTTTGCTTCTGGTAGGCAGCCCAAAAGGTCCCGAAAGCTCCTCAGAGGCGCTTGGCAGATATCTTCTGGGAAAACTCGGCGACGGCGGCTTCGAAACTCAAGGAGCCTACATTCATACATTGATGCGTTCTGCTGAAGGTCAGCAAGCACTGCTAGAGCTGGTAAAAGCAAGCGACATTTTGATATTATCTTTCCCCTTATACGTTGACTCCCTTCCAGCAACCATGATTGCAGCTTTAGAAAGAATAGCTCAACAACAAGCCAAAGCTACCCAAACAAAAAAGCAGAAGCTAGTGGCAATCGTGAACAACGGTTTTCCTGAAGCCAGCCAAAACAACACGGCCATAGCGATTTGCAAACGGTTTGCATTTGAAGTTCATTTTGAGTGGATGGGCGGTTTAAGTATGGGCGGCGGGGGAGTAATTGGTGGACAGCAACTTGATAGGGCAGGATTTGCAGCGAAGAACGCGCGAAAGGCATTGGATTTGGCAGCTAAAGATCTTTTAGAAGGCGAACCTGTTTCCCAGCAGGCGGTGCAGTTAATGGCGAAGATGGCGATTCCGAAATGGCTTTACATCATGATCAGCAACAGAGGGTGGAAAAAGCAGGCGAAAGCTTTTGGAGCAGCAGATAAACTGGAAAATCAACCGTAGGATGATTTTGGTTAATGACTAAATACGTAGCTTTTCTTAGAGGGATCAATGTCGGCGGACACATAGTCAAAAAGGACCAGTTGCAAAGAGCGTTCATCTTGCTAGGCTTTCAAAACGTCACAGCCTACAAACAGAGTGGTAACATAATTTTTGACACTGACGTATCCAAGACGGAAGAAGTTGAGGCTAAAATTGCAGTCGAACTTCGAAGCATATTAGGGTATGATATTGCTGTTTTTGTGCGCACCCTTTCCCAGTTAAGAGCCTTCGTTGAGTTGGATCCTTTTAAGGGCCAAGAAAAAGAGGGAGATAGCTTCTTGGTAACAATGCTACAGAATACGGTCGAGCCGCCTTTGACTTTGCCCATCATCATTCCAAAGTCGACCGCCCAAGTTATCTCAGCCAGAGGTAGAGAGATTTTCAGTGTGACCCATGGCGGCGGAGAAGGAGCCATGCCTAACCCGTTTATAGAGTCAAAGCTGACGGTTAAAGCTACCACTCGAAACCTGAACATAATCAGAGAGATATTGGAAAAATTTGGCAACCCCGAATAGCAATCTGCATTTGAGTTTGTTCCCATTATTGTGTCGGTTTTTTATTTAAATTCAAAGAATGAATCTACCCTATCGGGTCAACGTGCGATCACATGGCAAGCAGTTAAGCAAGTCATAACTATATACGAAAAAAGAGGATCAAAAAAACCAGCCGACCGTCATGGCTTTTTCTGCAGAAAGTTGCAACCGTAGCATTTGCCATCGTGCACACAAACCACATCCCCGCAGCGCGGACACAAATATCGCTGCTGAAGGCTTTTGAGGAACCCGCTCATACCTTTTGTCTTTATCATCTTTAAGTTCTCCACCATACTCATGCCATAATGTTCCCGATAGCGGCTGTATAAATGCTCCAGGTGCTTGCAAGGCATTTCAGCGCATTCATAACAGAACTTCACCTCATGTTTTGTCAGTTTCTTGCAGCCACGTTTTATGTAACAGTTTTTTTGCCTCGGCAGGCAACCAGCGCAATAGGTAGTTTTGCCTCTTACCTTCGGCAAGCGATGTGTGAAAGCTATGTATCCTTTGCATATACCGCAGTTCATACCGCAAGGCGCAATAAGTTCCGAAGTAAACTTACCTTTTTTCATGACCTCTAAATGCTTCAAAAACTTTTAATTATTTTTCGTAGGCGAGGCGTGTTTGGTTGTTTTGAGGTTCTTAGAAGTATTTAAGAAACGAAAAATATTATTGCTAGATGGCGATAATCAAAGAAACCTCGACTTAACATAGTCAAAGAACAGAATGATACCTAATCGATTTGGCGATAATAGCTCGTAATCAAAATTTTTGGCTTAATTTAAAAAAAAGAAAAAAAGGGTATTTTGTTGTCTTATGGGTGTTTTCTTATCATTCCAAGTACGACTAATGCTAACACTATTATGATTAAAACGAATATTCCTGCGATTGCGGGTACAAAGTATTGGTCAGCGACGCTTTGTGCTGGAGTTGGAGTTGGCGCAGTTGTTGCTTGCGGTGCTGTCACAGTCATTGCTGTTTCTGCTGCTGATCCATAGTAGCTGTTGGTGCCTGCGAATGTTGCTGTAATTGTGTAGTCGCCCTGAACGTTTGGAGGAGTCCAAGTGTAGTGGTATAGGCCTGTTGCGTCAGTTGTGGTTTGACCGATTTGGACCATGTTGCCGTTCGGGTCAACCGCTGTGAGTGACACTGTTACTCCTGTGAAGTTAGTTGGGCAGGGTTTTTGCATGTAGACGTATTCCATCCATGCGCTTTCGCTTGCGTCGGATGCTACTGGAACTCCATATGGGAAGTCAGCTTTCTGCTCGTTCTGTTGTGTGCCTGCGGAAACGTCCAAAACTGTACCTTGTATCACTACTTTGTTTCCTACGTTAGTGGCGGATTGCGGTGCTGCCACTGTGGTGGCGCTTGGGCCTTGTCCGAAAGCGTAGATTTGGTTGTCATACATGTTTTGGTTAACATATTCGCCGTCTGCAACGGAACCTTCTGGGTATCCTGGGCCTCCGTCATTTGGACCTTGGAATGCTATGGTCCAGAGCTGTTGGCCTGTTGTAGCGTTAAGAACCCAGATGCTTTCGCCCTTGTAGTATGGAGATTGCGCGCCGTTGCCGTGCTGTTGGCTGTACAAATAGACATTTCCATCTGCAATTGAAGATATCATTGTGGGTAGAAGACCCCAAGGAGAGTTGAGTCCGTCGTTGGTGCTGTTGCCTGGTGTTCCGCCGTTTCCCCACTGCCATAACAGCTGTCCGTTAGCATCGTTGTAGCACCATATTTCGCCTCCGTAGCCTTGTACGTAGATGTTTCCGTAAGCTTGTACAGCGCATTGTCCGATGCCTAGTCCACTGCCGAAGTATTGGTAGGCGCCCTGAAACGCTGTGGTTGTTGGTCCCCATAGTAAGTTGCCAGTGTCCATACTGTAGCCGAGCCATTGGAAAGTTTCTCCGATCTGCATTGTGAAAACGCGGGCTGATTCATCCATAGGTCCGATTCTCTGTGTGAAACTTCCAAGATAGGAGTTGCCGGTCATCAAGTTTGGTGCCGTGTAGTTTTGAACCCATTTTATCTGTCCCACTGCTCCATTGGTTGCATTGAGGTTAATTGCCCACATTGTGAACGGGTTTGGAGTGTACTGAGGTCCTACTGAGACGGTTAGTGCGCTGCTTGTTCCTATCATGATATCGCCAGGGAAGACTCCTAAGATTGTGGGTCCGCTGGGGGAAACTCCGTATGTGGCTGTCTGGTTGATGACGAGTCCGTTTAAGTTGCCGTTAATTGATACGTTCCAGCTCCAGGGGTTATAGTAGAATACTGAAGATGATGGAGTGGCGATGCTTCCGTCGATGTTTCTGCCTTCAGGTCTGTATGGGCCTGATGGCGCTGCAAGGTTGTTGATTACTGCTGATGAGTTCCATAGTGCTAACCATCCGCTTTGGGTGGAAAGGTTGTAGTCCATGACGTATCTTAGCAGTTCGCCACTTGGGCCATAGGCTGGCATTATTGTCTGTTCTGCTAGCATTGTTCCGCCTGCGCCGTACTGTGTCCATGCTTGAGGAACATTTGTTATGTTGAAATCCCAGAGTCCAGTGTCGGCATCATAAGCTATCCATGTGACGTTACTCATTAAAACGCCAGCTGGGTTTTCGCTGTTTGCGGGTGCAATTGGGGTTGTTACAGCTGCACCGGTTGGAGTCAGAAGCGACCAAGATTGCCAGAGATAGCCTGCAACGACGCCGGATTGGTTAGGGTCGACTTGGTTGTATAGTTGTCCCCAGGTTGGGTTATATGAGCTATTTGTATTTGTCCAGATCGTTTGCCCAGTACGAAGATCTACAGCAATGAATGCTCCTCCCACGACAGTTGGGTAACCAGTGTTCGAAGCTGTGTTGCCATTACCGTATACTGTAGTCGTGCTGCCCCAACCGCCGAAGGGTACTTTGTAGTATAGGATTCCGTTCATTATTATTGAGTTATAGAATCGGGGCTGGTATGAGCTTCCTGAGTAGAATGTTGCTCCTGAAACGGCTGTGTTGCTTCCTCCTACTACTCCTCCGAACTCCATTGGCTTTGTCCACAATATATGTCCGCTCATTGGTGCTGTTCCGTCAGGTTGGTAAATGTTGTAGCCTGTTCCGGTTTGAGCTGCTGAGCCGAATTGGTAAGACGAGGGACCGAGCCAATTTGATGCAACGATGTACCAGTTGGTATTCTCGCCATTTATAGGACGAGTCCAGTAGGATGTTGGAAGTGGATAGTTTATGGTTTGCAGTGGTTGTTGTTGCACTGTGAATGTTTCGCTTATGTGATCGCCCAAGTAAACGTCTCCGGCAAGGGCGTTGATTGAAGCGTTAGTTGCTGCTGTAAGTGGAACAGTAGAAGTTACCTGGGATAGAGTTGGGTACGTCATTCCTTGGAAGACAAAGTTTGCCGTGTAATTGCCTACCTGTTGGGGTACGTACGTAGTGAATTGTTCTCCGCCAGTGTTTGCGACAACAGGGTAATTTTGTGTGGTGTTTGTTCCATCGGGCGCTGTAATGGTTAGAACGTAGTTTTCTTTTCTGATGTTGTTAGTGATTGCTGAGTTTTGCAGGGGTTGAGCAGTCCATATTAGAATGCTCAATGTCTGACCTACTCCTATTGGGTTGGGAGCAAGTGCAATAAATGAGTGGTCTTGGATTTGCCATGCTGGTGAATGTGCTTTAGTTGTTGGTGCTATTGACGTTGAAGCTGCTATCGATAGTACGAATAATATAACAATCGCTATAGCTGCTATTTTGTTTGTTAGTTTTTCCATTTTTTTGTTTTCTCCTAAAAGTTAATGGACAAAAATGTTCTGTCCAATACTATCTATATTTTATCATCAGTTTTTAAACGTTGCTAGAAAAAAGCAAATGCATTGGGAATTAAAGGATCTTTTATGCATTTTAATTCATCTCGGTCTCAAATGGCTGAAGGGGTGCTTAGGAATCTTGATGAAAAATACGAGGTATTCAGGTTTGGGATAAATCCAGCCCCGGTTTCATCCTTGGCCATCTGGTTGATGGTGGAAATAGAAATGGTGGTCTGCGGCGTCATCGAAGTGATGAGCGCCATCCTTCTGCAGGTTCAGCTTCACCGACACAACATCTGGGCAATCGTCTTGGTCGCATTCTCTTTAGTCAGTTTTGTCGGCCTGGGCGGTTAGTTCGTAAGCGCAAGCCTTGGCATAGGCGGCGGCGAATTCGTGCTCTACATCTGAAAAACAAACCATAACTTCGGCGGCGTAATTTTGTTGTTTGCATTTTGGGTTGCTTTTTTGATTTAGCGTTTGGGGCGTTGGCAGGTTGCGTGTTTTGGCGTGTTTTCCCGTGCTGTAGCGTGCCTAAAAGTTTTTTCCCGTGGTCCTGCGTGTTTTAGCGTCCGCCTGCGTTTTTTAGCGTTTATTAATGCCTCAGACAAAAGAGTAAATAGAGCACTATGACGTTAACTGAAAAAGTCTCCTTCCCGCCCAACTACAAAGCAGCCACACCGTACAAGTTCCCAAGCTTATCCGATGGCATTTCAAACTCGACAACTCTCAAGCCCTAAAAGTCGGCGTAAACTTCCTCGAACTGCATAAAAACTGGCAATTCTTCTACACAAAAATGCACAAAGACGGACGAATAACAATCCCAAAACTGATTCTTAGCCTCTTTGAAAACGAAAAAACAAACCTAACAGGCAACACTGTAGAAATAACAATAGAACCAGCGGTAGGTCAAGTGTAAGTTTGACCTCTCTCTTCTTAACGCTTGTACCCCAGTCGAATCGTAAAGTCTGTGGCAACAAAGTTTTATCTCTAAAGCGGATTCAAAAAAAGTTGGCGGTAGCTCAATTGAACAAAGCTTGGCATTTGCAGAATAATTATCACGGCAATTCCTAACATAATTCTTAATTACCGCGTCCTCTAAAGTGTCTGGCTTGAGGGATAAGAAACATGGTAAAGTTGGATTTCGGCGGAGTAATTGAAGAGGTCACGACCCGCAAAGAATTCACAGTGGCACAAGCCCAAAAAATCCTAAAAGACGAAGTCGTTGCCACGCTCGGCTACGGCATTCAAGGCCGCTCTCAAGCATTAAACATGAGAGATCAGGGCATCAAAGTAATTGTTGGACAAAGGAAAGACACCAAAACATATGAGCAAGCTGTAAAAGATGGTTGGGTTCCAGGGCAAAATCTCCTCCCGCTCGAAGAAGCAGCCCGAAAAGGCACAATAAAAATGATGCTTTTAACCGATGCTGCACAGAAAGAGGAGTGGCCAAAAGTTAAGAAAAACCTCAAGAAAGGCGACGCTCTCTATTTTAGCCACGGTTTCTCCATCGTTTTTAAAGAGCAAACAGGCGTTGTACCGCCGAAAGACGTGGATGTTATTTTGGTTGCGCCCAAAGGCAGTGGAACATCTGTACGCCGCAACTTTGTTGACGGCAGCGGCATAAACAGCAGCTTTGCAATATTCCAAGATGCAACAGGCCAAGCAGAGCAACGCACAAAAGCTATGGGCATTGCCATCGGTTCAGGATACCTTTTCCCAACCACGTTTGAAAAAGAAACTTATAGCGATTTAACGGGCGAACGTGGAACATTAATGGGCGCATTAGCGGGCATCATCGAAGCTCAATATGCTACGCTACGTGAGCGGGGCCATGGACCAAGTGAAGCCTTCAACGAAACCGTCGAAGAACTGACACAAAGCCTGATACGCCTCGTCGATGAAAACGGCATGGACTGGATGTACTGCAACTGCAGCGAAACCGCACGCATCGGCGCATTGAGGTGGAAGGAACGGTTCCGCGAAGCAACAAAACCAGTTTTTGACTCACTCTACGACCTTGTTGCGGCAGGCGAAGAAACACGAATTGTTCTGGAAAAGAGCAAGGTCCCCGACTACAAGCAAAAGCTTGCTGACGAGCTTAAAGCAATGGGTAACAGCGAATTGTGGCGTGCAGGAGCAACTGTACGTTCACTGCGTCCAAGCAAACAAAAGAAGATTGAATAAACTTTTTTTTCTTTTTGGTTTTTTAATCTTACATCAAAAAATAATTAGGATTAGCTCTGGCTGAGCCCATAAAGTCAGTTAAAGCTTGATTTTCAGAAGTTAAATCAGCAACACCTAACATATAGGACGGATGTTTCTCTAATTCAACTTCTTTAGTGTAGGGAGTTTTAGTAAAACGAAGCACTGTGTTTGCTTTTGCATTGGTTATTTCTTGCAGCATAGTGTTTCTTCTGTTGCTTTCATATGGAAGATAGGATGCGATTACGATAACATGATGTTTTCTTGCGAAGTTTGTTAAATAACTCATGATTTGGCTGTAGACTGTTCTTGCTTCTTGATCGTCTACATTGTCATGTAAAAATGGACCGGCTATGTCAGAGATTACTATAAGTTTGGCATTGCAGGTTTCTATGGCTTCTTGTAGTTTTTCCATTATTAGCGAAGTTAATCTGTAGGCTGTGTACACACGCATATCGTGGACTCTCTCAAGCGCTGTTTGGGCGTCTATTTGTTGAAGCTCTGCGATATGTCCTATGTTTGAAAGTGAAGAGCTGCTTGCGCAGTCGATGAAAACAACATCGCTGTCTAATCCGCCTAGTTGTGCGGGCAATTGGGCACGGACGCAGAGTAGAGAGGTCAGTGTAGTTACTGATTGAGGTCCATAGAGTACGGCGAAGTCTCCTGCTTTGAATCCTGGAAAAAGGCTGTCGATTTCTGAAATGTTAAAAGCGAATCTTCTCGAGGCAGTTTGGAACGTTTTTTCTTTGTTTGTGAACTGTTTTTGTGTTCTTGATGGTTTAATTATTAGGCTTTGTTGCATTGTGCTTCAACGGAAAACCGTTACGTCTGACCAGCCTATTTAAACTATCATTCAACCAACAGTGCTGCGCAGGGGAGGGTAGAGTGAAAGTGAAAATGAAACTCATGTTACTGCTTGTTTACCAAGCTAATCTTTTATACAACAAAGCTCGCTTTTCTGCAATAACTGAGGTACCCTATTGGAGTACATTGCCGTAACCGCGATCACCATCTTTGCTGTGACACTATTTCTAATGATGAAGCGACCAAGGGGTTTGAGGCTGGGTTACGCGGCTGGAATCGGAGCTGTGGCTTCACTGCTTTTGGGTACGGTTAGTTTGGGGCAGGCTGCTCAGTCGTTTTTCAACATTTGGGATGCGGCGTTGGCGTTTTTGGGAATTGTTGCTCTGTCGGTGATACTGGAGGCCATGGGCTTCTTTAAATGGGCTGCCCTACGCGTGGTAGGGCTGGCTGGCGGCAGCGGCTTGCGACTCTACTTCTATGTTACCCTTCTAACAGCCGCAGTAAGCATTCTCTTTGCCAACGACAGCGCAATCTTGATCTTAATTCCCATCGTTTTGGAAATTGTTTCCTGCTTAAACATCGATTCAAAAGGTAAGCTTGCCTACTTATTTAGTGCAGGTTTAATCGCTGACACAGCAGCCATGCCGCTCCTAACAAGCAATCCAATCAACATACTTAGTGCCGACTACTTCAAGTACAGTTTCGTTGAACACCTCATCTTTATGGGTCCTATATCTGTGGCAACAATTAGTAGCAGTTTACTCATCGTTTACCTGTTTTTCAGAAAAAAGATCCCAAAAACCTTCGATCCAAAGAAAGAAGAAACACTAATCAAAAACAAACAGGTAATTTCTCCAAGTCTGCTCAAGATCTGCTTTGTAACTCTTGCAGTAATAGACCTCGGTTATGTTTTGACTTCTTTGAATAGAACGCCTGTTTCATTGGTAATTTGCAGCGGCGCGGTCTTTCTGGGAGCGGTTTACTGGATTATTCTAAAGCAAAATGGCTCTGTGAATGGCCAAAATAAGGGGCTAACTCGTCTGGCACGCGAGATCAACTGGGATATTCTGCTGTTTATGCTTAGCATATTCATCGTTGTTCAAGGTTTGGAGACCGCGGGCATTACAAACCTGTTAGCTTCTGCGCTTGAAGCCACCAGCAAGTTGCCGTCTGCACTCGGTGTTTTTGCACCAAGCATGGTGGTTACAATTGGGGCAAGTTTCATGAATAACTGGCCCATGACAATTCTGGGCTTGCTTAGCATTCACCAAACAGGTGCATCCGGAACAGCGTTAACAGGTTTGATTTTCAGCAACTTGATAGGAAATAACTTGGGCCCACATTTTTTCCCGCTTGGCTCGCTTGCTATTTTGATGTGGCTGGAAACCATGCGACGCCGGGGTATCAGCATAAGCTTAAAGCAGTACCTAAAAATCGGTGCTATCTTATCTATCGCAGAGGTTGGCGTGGCTTCACTTGTTCTTTGGGCGGAGCTAAGTGCTGGGTTCAAGCTTTTTTAGAATTTCACGATAGATTGCCAAAGCCGTCTTTTCATCTGAAACACCCTTTAGGAGCATCCGCCCTCCGTTGAAGAGGCTCACTTCATGACCCTCGTAAATGAACATGAGTGCCAAACGAGATTTCAAACGCAAGGTAAACTGGCTGTTCACTAATGGGTACACTTCGTCCAGATTTAGCCGTAACGGTTTTTCTGGGTTAATATTAGCTGTGTCCCGTCCGCAAAGCCAAACCAACCTTTCCCTTCCCGAAACAGTAGACAGATCACCATGGCAAACTGGGCAGCGGGTGCTTTTCGAGATGTCTATAGTTGTGAAGTCCATGTCACTAAAGTCGCAGACCAACAATTTACCCTTCAAAGTTGAGCCGACGCCGGCGAGCAGCTTGATGGTTTCCATGGCTTGCAGGGCTCCGACGATTCCCGGGGTAGCCCCGATTACTCCTCGAGTGCTACAGGTTAAAAGATCGTTGTCTGAGAGGTTCGGCATCAAACACTCAAGGCACCCAGTTTCAGGCGGCGAAAAAACAGAGAGATTGCCTTCAATACCTATGGCGGCTCCAAAAACATATGGGATTTTCAGTTTTACACAGGTACGGTTGACGAGGTATCGTGTAATCATATTGTCCAATCCGTCGACAACGCAGTCCACCCCGCGTAAAAGGCGTTCGACGTTGGTGGCGTTGACGTTTTCGGTGAAGGGTTCGGTTTTTATGAGAGGATTGAGTTCGCTCAAGCGCTTTGCAGCAACTTCGGCTTTGGGATAATGCAGGTCGGCTGAGGTGTAGAGGATTTGGCGATGAAGATTCTGCAGTTCAATTGTGTCCTGGTCAATTAGACGGATGTAGCCAACGCCAGCCAACGCCAAGTAAAGCGAAGAAACTGTGCCCAACCCGCCGGAGCCAACCACGGCAACTTTAGCCTTACCCAGTTTCTTCTGCCCTATCTCCCCAATTTCTTTCATATTGACTTGACGACTGTAAAAATCCTTAGCGAAGACTTCATTCTCTGCTGTATCCAAACGGACCTGCTCCAAAGTGGAATTGTTGCTGTTCAGCCTTATTTCTTTTGTAGTAAACGCTCATCTAGTTAAACCACTTTTGTGACAAGCAAAATTAACCCTTATATTGAATCGTTAACAATGATTTGGAGGGTGCAAGAAAGTGGGGAGAGCAGTAGTTACTAAAGGTCAACGTAGACTTGGCAGGACAATTCGAAAGCTTGAGGGAAGCGTGGAGCTCAGCAGCAAGGAAAGCAAAGCGAAGGTAGAAGAGAAAAAGTATAAGCAGCAAAATCAAGCATCCATAGGATACACCGATGAGTCAGCCGTTGAGAACTTGCGTGACCCCTCAAAATGGAAGAAAACCATACCCTAAATCATAAATCTTTTTTTAAAAGTCGATTTGCTCAGCGAATCAAACGTTTAACAAGGGATTGGTGGAGATTTGGGAGCCCAATCTCGGGGTTAAATGTGGCTTGGATACCTTGTTAAACGCCGATTCGCTGAACGTTTTGTGGTCGTGTTGGATTGGCGTTCTCTGCAACAACTTTACTTATCTTAATCCTCTTATGCGTTTCACAAATAATCTATATAGAAAATAGATTCACACTTCATTGTAACATTTAGGTTTTTTAAGGTGGAAACGTTTAGTTTACTTGTGAATTTTATGTCAGCTTCTTTTGATATTGAAAGCGCATGGAATTTTCGCGTTTTTGACAAACGATTGATTGTTGCTAAAACAAAAAATGAATCGGTTCGCAAGGTGGCAGTTTTGGATGTTTTAACAAATTTGATGTTTGCTGTTGAAGTGCCAGACATGATTTCGATTAAGGAACTGGACATTGATAAAGAATATCTAGCTAACTTGCGTGTCTACACTGCGAAAGATGTGGCGAATGTAGATGAGAGTGTCGTTAACTTTTTTGAAGTTTTAGATGTTGACCAAAGAATAGAGGACTTCATTAAGGCATATTGGATTTACCCGAGCAAAATACGGTTTGAACTAGTGGATATTGAAGAGCCTTAAGTACTCTCAATGATTGGTTTATTAAGTGAATGTTACGGTTCCCTTAAATCCCAAAATGCATTAGCTTTTTAACATAGTCTTGTTCATGGCTAGCAGACAATTTGGCCGGTTGAAATCCAACAATAATTAATTCATAAATAGTTTGAAATTCGGATGGTTTTTTTGTCCTACTATTAACTTTTATCTCAAAAGAAAGAGGTACATAATTTAGCGTAGTACCATGTTTACGAATTTTTCTGGGTTAAATAATTCCAAATCTTTGTACGTTTGTCCTACACCGATGAACAATATGGGCTTTTGAGTCACATAGGTTACGCTTAGCGCTGAACCGCCTTTAACGTCCGCATCCACTTTGGTCAATATAGTTGCATCTATGCCTACGGCTTTATTGAATTCCTCCGCCTGCTCTACGGCGTCGTTGCCGATTAATGAGTCAACTGTGAAAATAGTCAGGTCAGGGCTAACAACCCGCTTCACTTTAATCAGCTCATTCATCAGGTTCTGGTTAGTCTGCATTCGTCCGGCTGTATCAATCAACACAAAATTAATTCCATGGGCCTTCGCATGGTTCACCGCGTCGTAAGCTACAGCTGCTGGGTCGCCACCGTAGTTGCTTTTAATAACCCGCACACCTAAGCGTCGTCCATGTTCCTCTAGCTGCTCTATCGAGCCAGCGCGGTAAGTGTCTGCGCCAGCAAGCACCACAGAGTAGCCTTTTTCACGGACAAACTGGGCAACCTTAGCTATAGTGGTGGTTTTTCCTGTGCCGTTGATGCCCACAAACATTAAAACAAGCGGTTCGTTCTTCTTTCTTTTCTCAGATGCTATCTTGAGTAAATCTATTTTTTGACCTGTAAGCATAACTTCTAAAAGGACTTGTTTTAGATTATCTTCAACGATTTTTTTTCTATCGTCTAAGCGTTTAACCTGAACGCCGTTGAGGCGTTTTACAAGGTCGTCGCTGATTTTTTCAGCAACGGGAAAAGCCACGTCGTTTTCGACTAGGCTCATTTTGAAGTCGGATAAAATAGGGGTTAAATTTTCACTTTTAAGTTCGGTTGTGGTAACCTTGTTTACTAAACCCTTAAAACCTGATTTAAGCTTCTCAAACATCGCTTCAAGGTTTCCCTTCTCTCGCATCGTTAAGTAATGTTTCAATCCGGGTTCTGCCAGTATTTATTCGGTCAGCCACTTGTGTGAACTGTTGTTGGGCAGCGTTCATTGTTTTCCCCAATTCGTCAAGCCGTTCTTTTAGGGTTGATTTTGCATCAGCCAAAGATTTTTCTACCGATACGCCGGCGCCTAATCCGACAATTACTTTGTTTGTGTCTGTAATTTTGGCTTTAACGTAAGAGTTGCCACCAATTGGAACTAGCAGCTCAGTGTTTTCCTTTTCTTTCTCTATTCCTTCCAGCGTTAGGTTAGCATAAGTTAAGTCTGTGAGAGCTGCATTCACCATGCTTATTCGCTGCTGCAAGGCGTCTGCTGTTTGTTCCAGATAACGCATCTCCATGCTGAGTTTGCGCAGTTCTTCTTCGGCTGCTCGGTGTGCCAAAATAATTACTCTCCCATGACAAGTTTTTTCAAGATGGGGTTTATGATTTGTTCGGCAGAGACTTCTTCAACCGAGTTAATTTTTATATGGCATCTTTTTACTCGGTGTCTACTACCTATTTCAGCATAAACCTTCTCAACTGCATGCTCGCTTTTGTCAGCTAACAGTTCCCTAACAAAAGGAGTTTTCAAGTTTGGCTTGTTGATTGCGCCTGTTACTTTGTAAGCCTTCATTTTTCATCTTTCCGCAAAACATCCAGTGCATTCCCAATTATAAAGATTCACCTTGAAGGGGACATAACCCCTTAAAGGCGGCTAATTTACAATAAAACGCCCTTACCAGATTAGGCGTTGAAGAGAAAAGAGAGAGTCAATTTTCCAAAAGACTATCAGTGTTTATAGTGTGTCAAGGGCGTGTTCAATTATGAACATTTCAGGACCAGTGGTCATAGAACCGGCAACTGCAGCTTTGGAATTTGCAAGTAAGCCAGTTCCAACATAAGGAACTCCACAGTTAATCGTACCTACATCAACTGGAACCTTGAAGGTGGCTTCTAAGATTTTTCTTTCTTCGCCGTTCAACAAAGGATGAGCTAATACGCCTTTATTTGTTGCTACAGCTAAGGAGCCAACATAGGGTAAACCACCAATTTCTGTTGGTACAGCTTCGACGCCTAAGGCTTCAGAGATTTTTTTTATTTCTGCTTCTTTGAATCGGGGGTCAACTACTGCACCCTTGTCGTTGGCTAAAACGAGGTTACCGTACGCTGTTTTCTTGGTTTCCATGATGGTGATGTTTCCCTCGTAAGCTTCTCTAATTTGTGATAGTTCTTCTTCCCGGACATAGTTGGGGAGGAGCATTCCGTTGCTGTTTGCACATGTTAAAGCGCCACAAAGAACAGAACCACCGATCGATGTGTAGACAAGTTTGGTGTTTAGCCAATCAGCGTACTCTTGAGCTTTTTCTTTAGGAACCATGCGTGGGATTATCACTATTTTTTCGTTGGCTAGTGCATAGACTCCTATGCTTGCGCTTCCAACTATGCTGGATAAGTAAACCGTCAAGAATTATTCTTCCCTAACTGGCGATGTTTCACGCATACTCCTTTTTTTAGATTGCGGTTTACACCACATTTTCCAAAGCGATTACCATAACATTTATGCGGCGTTTTCTTGAAAACAGAGATTAGATAGTCTAATTGATTTTTTGTCGAGGGATGATTTGGTTTTGGATGGATCGCAAAATGCTGGAAGAAACGGAATTAATGCTTTGAAATGGAAAAAACGTTTTTAGGTATGAGGGGGCATACTTAGTATGGGTACCCCTACTTGTACTTTGATCCGAGACCAAAAAACCAAAAAGAAGACCTTTACAATCGCCAAAGAGAACTAAAACAATTCACAGAAGCCGTCACACACTCACCTCTAATCGTCATCACCGGACTGCGGCGAACAGGAAAAACCAGCTTCCTCAACGTAGCAATGATCCAATCAAACCAGCCACACACAACCCTTGACCTTCGCGGACTCCCATACAACCCGTCACGAGCAGACATCATACGACGCTTAAATTCCGCTTTCAACAAGATTGACCACCAATGGTTCTCAAAATTATCTGATGCGCTAAAACATCTCAGAGGAATCTCTATATTGGGAAATGAAATCAGTTTCGATTGGGGCAAAGATGGCATTGATTTACCTGAGCTTTTCGCCGAAATTGATGCGTGGGCGGGTAAAGAGAAGAAGCATTTTTTGATGGCGTTTGATGAGATTCAACTTGTTCGAGGTGATAAGTGGATCCCACAATTCTTTGCACACGTAGCCGACACCTACCGTAACGTAACTCTCATACTGACTGGATCAGAATGTGGGATGATGTTCGATTTTCTTGATTTCGATAACCCAAATGCACCCTTATTTGGAAGAGACTATGTCCAGATTCAAATGGTAAATTTTACTACACAACAAGCTGAAGATTTTCTAACTAAGGGATTCCAACAAATCGGTGTTGAAGCTTCTCCAAAAGTTGTTAGTTATGCAGTGCAAAATCTTGATGGAATTGCAGGTTGGCTAACTTTGTTTGGTTCGAGATGCCAAACCAAACACAGTAGTTCAGAAGCGTTAGTTGATGAAGTTGTTTTTGAGGCAGGAAAGTTAGCTAGAGAGGAAGCAGTGAAACTCACAGCTATTTCTAAGCGGTATGGTTTGGCGCTTAATTATTTAGCAGGAGTCGGTCAGGCGGGTTGGGGTCAAATTAAGGCAGGGATTGAAGCCAATGAGGGTCATGCAATAACAAACGCAGCCGCATCAAAAATACTAAACACGCTGGTCAAAGTGGCTTTCATACAGAAAATCGAAGAAAAATACTCAATTACTGACCCGCTTATGGTTAAAGGCATCAAGGAGGAGCCACTTCCACAGTAAGTACCCCCACCCATACTTAGTATGGGCACCCCTACTTGCCTATTTGTGCCACAAAAATTGGGCTATTTTTATCTTTGGCTGTTTTACAGGGAAAGTCGTAGCAAAAACGGGCAATCTTCGAAACCAAAAGTTTGCAAAAAAGACCCTTTGAAAAGGATGTCTAATTTAAAAAATGAAAAGTAATAAAGAAGTTATGCGGCTTCGGCCAAGTAAACGGTTACGTTGCCGTCTTTGTCTTTGGCTGCGCGAACCCTGATTTTGCGTGGCGGTTTCTCGATGCCTCTGCCCCAGATTTTCTGGTTTACTTCTTGGCTAATGATAAGTTGAGGTAGTTCTTCTTCTTCCTCTTCCTCTGAGACCTTCATTTCCAGTTTCATGTGTTTGGTTATGAAAATCTTTAGCAATTGAATAGCTCGAGGAGCTCGTTTCTTTGGCGGACGCACCAGCGCTCTTGACAAGGGAACAGTATAAGTGCGCTCTTCAACGATTTCTTCTTCCTCTTTTTTGCGCTTGGGTTTTGCTTCCTCTTCTTCTTCAGTTGGAACAGCTTCTACGGGTTGTTCTACAGGTGGTTGTTCCTCAACGATTTCTTCTGCAGGGAGTTCTGGCGTTTCTTCTTCAGTTTTTTGCAGATCTCCTTGGACTTCTTTAACCATGTAACTTTACGTCTCCTATGCCTTTAATTTTCTGGTTCTCCAGTTTCGCCTTTGCTTAGGGTTAACTCTAACTTTGCCGTCAGTACGGGCAATAACCCATGTGGGAACGCCCGCGGATTCTTTGCCGGCTTTGGCTAGCCTGAGCTTTTTTGCTGTTGGTTTAACTCGCGCCATTCTTCTATATCCTTCTTATTGTTGGTTCTCGCTTCCGTGATTGAAGCTGGACTAATATTTGTTTTAGCTGAGCATCTGACAATGGAATAGGCAGCTTTCCAGTCTGCGCCATCGAAATCAGCTGCATCTCAATTTGCTCAGCGAAGTCAGCCTTAACCATTTTAAGGTTGTTTAGCCGTTGCCGAGCTTCAGGTGCTAATATCTTAGCAAGCAACGCCTGTTTTTGAGCTTCTACCTGCGATTCTTCTTGAGACTGCCTTTGCTCGTCACTCACGCGACGCTGCATTGACGATAGTTTTCTTTTGCGGATCTGATCAAGCTCGTCATCCGACATTGCCTTATTCGCCTTGATATTTCTTGAGCTCAGGTATAGTTTTGACTATTTCCTTTTGCAAATCCCCAGCAACTTCTTGAAGAAGCTTACGACCTTTAGGAGTCATTCTTCTTCCCTGAGGCCTAGTAGTTTGGATTAAACCTGCGGTCTCAAGTTGCTGCAGAATTTTTCGGATGTTGTTTCCGCCTGCTTTAACAGCATGCGATTTCTTCACTCCGTTATTTTTTCTTCCACCGTAGTCAGCACGCAATCTTTCCAGGCCGATTGGACCGTGAACGTAAACTTTGCGGAGCACAGATGCGCTTCTTGTGTACCACCAGTTTGGGTTCTGCGGTTGCTTTTCTACGTGGTTGCCGGTTTTAGCGAAGGCTGCCCATGGAAGGGGCTGAACTTCGTCAACGTTTTCCCTAAGGTATTTAGCTAACCGGTCGATGAATTTTGATGATGGAACGTCATGTGGAGTAGTCAAGATTGCTCTAATCCTTTGGTTTTTCCTTGCAGTACAACAAGGAAGCCTAATATAAATATTCTCTGACTGCCTTTACTGCCCAATCGCTAAGAGAAGCCATTTGCCTCAAGGATAATGGATGGCTACTCTGATCTTGTTTTCTTAGCGCAACGCTGCTTTTGCCAGAAGAGCAGAACGTCTTAAGTCAATCCTTGATGGACACGCGTAGTTGCAGTCGCCGCAACCTTCGCATAGCTCAGCATGGAGTTTAATGAGCTGAGAAAAATTTTGTTTATCGAAAGCTTCTTTGATAAATATTGGGCTCAGGTTGTGGGGGCAAACACGCAGACAAACACCACAACGGATGCAAGCAACTGTCTTTGGTTTTTCAAGTGTTTGAGAGTTCGCTTTCATTTATCTCACTTAGTGAACCGAGTTCCCAAGGAATCCTATATATGTTAACGTTCTAAGCGACTTTTACATTTTCTTCGGATACTATCAGAAAATTATTTCTAAACTCAGTTTATTCTATTTTGGCGTCAGCAGTTTTGCGTTTCTTAAATAGAATGAAAACATGACCCCTAACCTCAACCAATGCGGCGCCTGTTTGTTCAGCGGCTTTAGCCCCTATCATCTGGGCAGTATTTTCTGCCGTCAATGCGGCTGGCAATATCCTTACCTTCACCATTTTATTTTTTTCCAGTTGCTTCTGCATTTCGCCTGTACACTGGGCAGTTAAACCTTCCTTGCCAACCCAGATTGTCGGGTTCTCATCTTTCAATACGTGTCTAACGTGACGTTTCATTCGTGTTGTTATCTTGCTCAACTTTTTCTGGCTCCTTTTTGTGGCGCAACATTATGCGGGTTTGGTTGCCGCAAATTAAACATGTTATTACAACATGAGGCTCCCTTTTCTGCTTTACCCTAACGCGGCANNATTCTTGCAGCCATGGCGATTCGGCGGGCAGACTTCACGTATTGGCTGGCTAATTGGGGGCTGGTTTTACCAACCTGTTTTGCCTGCTCAAAAAGTATGGCGATTCTCTGCCGCGCTATCTGTTTTATATTCGTTTGCTTCAAACCGTATCCAACATAAGATTGTTAATAATGGCTCTTCAGACCTTTTGTTAATATTTACTCTCTCAAATAATAGTTCTTCGCGTTAGAGATTCATTGTGGGTGCTGTGAAAGCTCAAGCTTTAGCTGCTTTAAAGCTTCACTCATTTTGAGAGGTTTGTGTTTCAGCATCTGGTTAGCTTTTGCGGTGTCGAGAGATGAGTCCATCGGGCGTTTAGCAGGCCAGGTAAACTGCGAAGAAAGCGCCGTGTCAATGAGACTTTTGTCTAAATCGAAGACTTCAGCTATTTGTTGTGTAAACTCAAAACGGCTAACCCTCGTGCCGCCACAAAGATGAAAAGTTCCAGTTAACCTTCGTTCAATTACTTCAAGAGTCATCTCAGCCAAATTGGTATTCAATGTAGGTGTGTTCCACTGGTCAGTTACAATCTTTACTCGTTCACCTTTGCGCAGGGTCTCTATTACCCAAAGGACAAAGTTGACTTTGCCCGCTGCGGGAGTGGAACCGTAGATGACGCTCGGGCGAGCGATGAAGTATTCGGCTTGAGTCTTGACTATTTCTTCAGCTATAAGCTTGGTTAACCCGTAGTATTGGATTGGGGCGGGCGTAGCGTCTTCTTTGTAGTTGCCCTTTTCCCCGCTGAAAACGTAATCTGTTGAAATGTAAATGACAAATGAGCCTGCCGCTTTGGCTGCTTCAATAATGTTTTTTGTTCCTTCAACGTTAACTTTCCAAGCAAGCTCCTTGTTGGTTTCGCATTTGTCCACGTCGGTCAGAGTTGCAGCGTGAACTACCACGTCAGGCTTCACCCGTTTAAANNAGACCGCTAGCGCCTGTGATTAATAGTTTCAATGAAGGCCCACCAGTTTCCAAGGCGTCGGGTGAAGAATCACTTCATTGGCAAAGGGCGTCCACCAATGCTCATTTTTGAGATACCAATCAACTGTAGACTGCAGTGATTCTTCAAAGGAGAACTTTGGCTTCCAACCCAAGGTTGATTGCGTTTTTGAAGAATCCAAACTGTAGCGTGTATCGTGGCCAGGGCGGTCTTCAACAAAAGTGATTAAGCTTTCAGGTTTATGCAGCATACCTAAGATTTTTTTGGCGATTTCGATGTTGGGGATTTCGTTGCCTGCCGAAACATTGTAAATTTCGCCTGGCGCACCTTTTTCAAGGACAGCGGCGATTGCACTGCAATGATCTTCAACGTAGATCCAGTCGCGGATGTTTTGCCCAGTCCCGTAAATGGGTATTGGCAAGTCTCTTAATGCGCGGATTATTGTTTTTGGAATTAGTTTCTCAGGGAGCTGGTATGGGCCGAAGTTGTTGGTGCAACGTGTGATTGACACATTTAACTTGAAAGTTTTGTGATAAGATAGCACAAACATGTCGGCTGCTGCTTTAGAAGCAGAGTAGGGGTTAGAGGGCTTGGGGGAATCATTTTCTTTAAATGAGCCTTCAAGCGCTTCGCCATAAACCTCGTCAGTAGAAACTTGAAGGAATCTGGCTTTGTGGTTATGACGACGGATAGCTTCAAGAATAGTGAAAGTGCCAACCGTATTGTTCTGAAGAAAAACGTTTGGGTCTGCTATGCTGCGGTCCACGTGGGTTTCAGCCGCAATATTCACTACAGAGTCCACTTGGTGAATAAGTCTGCTCAACAGCTGCGGGTTACAAATATCACCTTTAATGAACGTGTACCTTTTGTCGTTTTCAACATCATGCAGGTTAGCCGGATTAGCGCCTATACCCACCTTATCTACATTTATCAATTCACAGTCAGGGTAATTTGCAAGCATGTACTTGCAAAAGTTGCTTCCAATAAAGCCTAAACCACCAGTAATTAACACTTTCATAGTTCATCACTTATTTGGCGGATAATTCCAATCCCAAGGTTTGCCGACTCGAGTGTCTTCTTTTTTTCCGTTAATTGTCTTAGGTATAAGTGTCGGGTCATTCCAAACTCTGCGTTCTTCGTCGGGGTCTTTAGGATTATACAAGTTAGTTGCAAAGTACAGCAGCATCGCCGGTTCATTGCCAAGCGCTTTAAATCCGTGCCAGAAATGACCAGGAATACGGACCAACTGCAAGTTAATTCCACCGGAAATAACTTCTGTTAACTCCTCAGTTTTGTCGTCAAACGCGCAGATTTTAATTAATCCTTTGAGAACTAAAAAATAATCTGTTTGACCCCTAAGGTGTCTATGCCAAGCGCGGACGATGTTAGGATATGTATATGAATGGTTTGTTTGAACGATGGTGTCCTGTTCAAAGAGGTCTTTCCAGTCGACACGCATAACTTCCGCGAAAAAGCCCCTTTCGTCCAGAAAACGATTGATTGATTTGATTCGTATCCCATTCAACATTTTGTCTCTTGCCTGTTTGCTATATTAGTTTATGAAAAATATTTAAATTAGTTGCAAAGCTCGGGTTTACACCGCTATTTCCGAGTAGTCGCCTACATGAAGTTTCATTGTTCTACTCCGAGGATTTCTCGTTACCTTCGCGTTTTTGCCAACTAAGCTCTCATCCAGCCGCTCTATGTCTTTAATGACAACATTGTCCTGTATAACGCAGTACTCAAGGTTTGAATTGACTATTTGGGAACAATCACCGATGCTTGTAAATGGACCAATAAAGGAGTTTTCAATTAACACATTCCTTCCAATTATACAGGGTCCTCTTATTGTGCTATTGATTATTTTTGCATCGGGTTCAACCTTAACTCTGCCGTCTATAATGCTGTTAGTCACAATACCTTTAACGTCGCTTTGGACATATACATCCAATATTTTGGCATTAGCCGAGAGAATGTCGTCTTTTTTGCCTGTATCAAGCCACCAGGAATTTAATATGTCAGCTTTAACTTTGAAGCCCATATTAATCATTTCTTG
>PLSP01000129.1 GCA_003165195.1 Candidatus Bathyarchaeota archaeon
CGGACGATCGGCCCGGCGATGAGCTGGCAGAAGATGGCCTTGTAGGCGGCGTAGTTCAGGAAGCTGCGGCTGATCGGCACGGTGCCGCGATGCACGTCCACCAGATAGCTGACCGTCTGCAACACGTAGAACGACAGGCCGATCGGCAACACGTACCCTTAACTCGGCATCTGTATTTTAAACTGTGTGACTGTTCATTCACAGTCACAGCTTCCTCACCATTCGGTTCAATTTTTAGAAGAACACATGTGCTTTTGACTTATTTTTAACAATTGACTTTTGAAAACCGTCAACCAAAAAAATTATACCCCCATGATAGCAAAAATAATAACAGTCAACCTGTAGCTACGGTCTCACAGTCACACACACTTAAGACCTTCAAGCGAGCAGTTATCAATTAGCTCAACATTATGGGCGCTAAAAGGAATGATAAACAAGAATGAAAAGTAAAGATTTTATTGATCAAGATGTTTTTGCGTTAGATGAAAAAATCGGCAAAATCAAAGATATAGAAGTAGATCCGCAAGAATGGAAAGTAACTCATATTGAAGTCGAATTAGATAAGAACGTAGCTGAATCAGTCCTTGGCGCAAAGAAAGGCGGAGTACGAAACATGCTAAATATTGCAGCTTTAGAGAAAGGGACCGGCGTCTGGACG
Organism: Candidatus Bathyarchaeota archaeon; assembly: GCA_003165195.1. Taxonomy (GTDB): domain Archaea; phylum Thermoproteota; class Bathyarchaeia; order Bathyarchaeales; family Bathycorpusculaceae; genus Bathycorpusculum. The sequence goes on from PLSP01000129.1 coordinate 659, forward strand.
GATAATGGATTGCACCTAAAAGTTGCAAAAGACAAACTTCACATGTACCTCAGTCCAGTAGTTAAAGCTTAGACCTGCGCTATTCGTAGCGCATTTTAGGAGGTGTAGCAAATTATGTCAGAACAACATATAGACGTCAAAGAACAGATACAGAAAATGGGCGAAAAATGGAGTGAATTCCAGAAAACATGGGTTAACCACTTAAAAGACATGGATGTCGAAGTATTAGAATGGAACTTCGGCGTTGGAAAAACAGGCAACGATACTATCATTGATGTGAAAGCAAAGGTCGCTATAAAACAAAAGAAGTAATCCTTAACACGTTGGATTTGAAAAAAACACCATTTTTCCCTAAGAACGCTATAACACCCTGAAACATTTTTTTCTTGAGTGGTGGCTTAACCGTTCTTGTCGTTTAGTACGTTTTTTCTAGGCAATAGTTGAAGCAAAATGCTTTAAAGAAATAATAGAACGTAATAGTCTATCCCTTGACAGGTCTTCTTAGCCCTTTTTTTAGGATAGGCTTTCGGCGAAATGGTTCGAGTATTTGTACAAAGTTCAAAAGGCGCGAACGAATTATATTAATTAGTTTTTCCCATCAAAAACGCGGCATGGGCCTAGAGGATTGATTGGAGACATTTTGATAATGAGAAAGAGCGAGCCTATAGAAGATGCTAGAGAGGATTGGACTTTCCGTCTGCGAAGAGGCCTGCAAGAAATGATGTCACGACATTTTAGATTGTTAGACCAGAAGTTTGACCCTGGCGATTTCGAAATAGTGAAAGTTGAAATCAATATTCCCACGCTTCCCGCCTCCTTTGAAGGCTACCGGATAGTGCAGATCAGTGACATACATTACGGGCAATGGATCACCCTGGATCGGCTAACAGGTGTGATTGGTTTGATCAACCAGCAGGAGCCAGACATTGTTACGATCACTGGGGATTTTGTGTCCTATTCCAAAGAAAATGCCGATGACCTCATCAATGCTCTTGAGGGAATACGTGCGCGGGATGCGACATTGGCTGTACTGGGAAACCATGATCATTGGGTTGATGCGAAGATGGTCCGCTCGATACTAATCAAGAGCAAAATAATTGAGCTTAACAACGATGTCTACACTATTACTCGAAAAGGATATGCATTGCATATTGCAGGGGTTGACAGCGTTACTTTGAAGAAGAACCAGTTAGACAAGGTCTTACAGAAGCTACCGCCAACCGGACCAGCTATTCTCTTGGTTCACGAACCTGACTTCGCCGACATCAGTACGAAGATCAATAGATTCAGCCTTCAACTTTCCGGGCATTCCCACGGAGGCCAATTCGTGATACCCAAACTCGGGACGCCTTTTCGCGGTAACGGTTTTTGGAAATACCCTCTTGGGAGATATCAGGTGAAGGAAATGATTCTTTACACAAACCGCGGAATAGGAACAAATGCGTTTTGGATCCGTGTTAACTGCGCACCTGAGATTACTGTCATTGATCTACGATCTGGAGAGAAGCAAGTTTGACAAAAGACAATTTTACGCGGGCATTAATTGTATGGTTATTAATTTCTTTAGACATCTTTCTGACAGGGATTCTGATTGGATTTTACTCCCGCAATTTTGCTGTCGCGGTAATTGCAACTGCCGGGCTAGGGTTAGGTAATGCATTGCTTTGGCCCGTCTTGGAGAGATTAGGGCTCGCACGCTCTGTGATAACGTTTGGGTTGAGTGCCTTATTGTTGAATAGCATAATACTCTGGTCGCTGGCTTTCTTCACTTCAGAGATTGAGGCCTCTGGGTTGAGTTTAATTTTGCTCCCTGTCAACATTTCAATAGTCAACACCTTGATTTCAGGAATCCTTGCCATCGATAATGATGCACCATTCTACCGTGAGGTCGTGAAAAGAATGAAGGGACGCGCAAAAAAGGCAGCGGAAAATAAGGATAAACCAGGTTTCATCTTTCTTGAAATCGATGGATTGGCTGAAACGGTTCTTTGTAAAGCGATGGAGAACGGAACAATGCCAACCTTGGCAGGATGGGTCAGCAGCGGAACGCACAAGATAAAAGAGTGGGAAACGGACTTTTCGTCCCAGACTGGCGCTAGCCAAGCGGGAATATTGCATGGGAACAACAAAGACATTCCTGCTTTCCGATGGGTGGATAAGGCGAAAGGCAACAAGGTTATATCTACCACCGGCATGGGCGATGCACCTGTTATCGAAAAACGCATCTCTGACGGAAATGGTTTGCTTGCGAATGATGGGCGCGCGATAGCTAATCTCTATTCTGGTGACGCCAAAGATAACATTTTCGTATACAGCAAGCTTAGCAAGATAGGCGAATTGTATCGCCAGTCGTGGAATACTTTCTATGCCGTTTCTAACAATCTTGTCCACACGATTGCATACACTCTCTGGGAGATAGTGCTGGAGACCCGATCCAGGTACAGGCAGTGGCGAAGAAATACTCTGCCCAGACTGCGACACCGCGGACGCATGTATTACTTTACAAGAGTGGTGGCGGATGTATTCCTGCGGGAGTTGAGCACTTACACTATCATAGGCGACATTATCGCAGGTGACAAGAACGCCGTATACACTACTTTCATGGGATACGATGAGGTGGCGCATCACTGCGGCATCTCGGATGACGAGGCTTTCTACGTTCTTAGAAAACTGGACAGGTGCATAAAAAGAATAGAAGGGGCAAATGCATATGCTCAACGACCGTACTACCTTTGTGTCCTTTCAGACCACGGTCAAACCAATGGCGCCACCTTTAAGCAGCGTTATGGTCTTACCTTGGCAGACCTTGTACAGACGCTACTCCCTGAAGGACATAGAATGTACTTTGAGTTCGACTCCAACCAGGATCACTTCGGACAAATTGTGACGACTCCTTTGCAAAACGCAAAAAGAAGGGTAACTCGGAAGTCAAAGAAGAAGGAGGATGAAAAGATCGATGCTATCGTGTTGGCTTCGGGAAACATGGGCCTCATATACTTTACGCAATGGGCGGATCGGGTAAGCTTAGAAGATATCAATAAGACCTACCCAAAGATAGTGGAAGGATTGTCGCATCATGAGGGTGTAAGTTTCGTTTTGATCCGCTCGAAGGAAGAGGGGTCAATCGTGATAGGCGCAAGAGGCAAATATAATCTCACGAATGATAAAATCGAGGGTGAGAACCCGTTAGCCAAATTCGGGAAGCGGGCTGCTGAACACCTTCGCAGGACAGACAGCTTTAGCTGTATCCCTGACATTCTCGTCATGAGCATGTACGACGCGGAAAAGGATGAGGTGGCAGCGTTTGAGGAGCTCATAGGTAGCCACGGGGGCTTAGGCGGCAATCAATCGAAGCCTTTCATCCTTCATCCTTCTGAATGGAACCTTGNNCGGCTATTTAAGAGAGAGATGACGATTATCTCCACAAAGAAGCCCATATGAGTTTAGTAGCGTTTGCTTTGGTTTGCTTTTTTCGAGAAAATCTAGGTAGTTGCTAAAGTCTGCATACCAGAAAAAGGTGAACGCATTGCTACGTAATTAGGTGATAAGTGATCGATTATGAGAATGAAAAAAAGTGGACAAGCTATCTGCTTGTCTATTGACTGAAGAGTTTTTTGATTTTCTTGAAAAAACGTTTAGGCTGATATTTGAAAAGTTGAGTAGCTATTCTTAATTTTTATTAGAGTTTTCTTTTAGCTTTGCCGACGTCTTCTTGGATTTNNACTTTTTCGGCTTCGCCTTTAATTACTTCACCAGTATTTCCAGTAACTTTACCCGCGCCAACCCGGATATTGCCTTCTTCCTTTTTGAGTTTACCTTTAACTTCATCTTTGCTCATAAAAATTCACTACAAACTAGTGGCTATGCGAATTTATTAAACATGTGTAACTGCTAGCAGGCACTAACAAACAATAAACTGTTGCTTTAAGGAGAGCGTGTTTTTTTCGATAATTTGATTTTTATTTTTAATTAATAAGACACATTTTAAGCTCTTCAGGGGCTAAAAATTGGGAGGCTAAATTTGTCAAAAAGCAATGCCGGCAGAAAAGAAGGTGACTACAAGCCACTTCATCTGTGACTGCAGATGAGCAACAACAAATGGATATACACACTGGGTTAGCTTTCTTAAACTCAATGTTAGCGAAGGTTATTAGAAAATGAGACAAAATTTCTCAGAACCAGTCTTTTCAAGAATCTTGGCGGTTATGACTTCCGGTGAGCCGTGGCGGTTAAGCTTTATTATCGGATTACATTTTGGAAAAAGGGGCAAGGATTAGTTGACTTCCTTAAGGGAAATCATCAATGTTTTGTTCGATGAGATAAAAAACATTCTAAGAGAATATGTACATGAAACTGAGGCTGCTTTTAAGAAACGCCTCAAAAAGTTCCTGATTACAAGCATAGTTATCAGCATTTTGGTATCCTTGGTAATTTCATTTTTAGGTTCTGCGTCCCTCTTTATCCTCATCGGGTCGCTTAAGTATCTCATGACATTCATGCCTGCTTGGAAAGCTTGGTACATCACAGGCATCACCTCAGGCGTTATTGGCGCAATTCTCATTTTGGTACTCTTTATTGTCATAAGAAAACAGTTGAAATCCCAATAGCTACGATCTAAATATTGGGGAAATAACGTAACCAGCTAATGCTAGACCATGCTAGACAACGGTCCCATTTTTGATTTGCTTGGGGTGTAGAGGAATTAACATCTAAGCTTTATTTCTTTTTTCAATAGCTTTCTCTTGAATTACGTAAGAATTAAAAAAGCTTCGGTTAAGATACAAAAAGCAAACACGGAAATCGACACCGTTATTGTGGCTCATTATTTCGAATTCATAACCCTTTACTTTACTCGCATTGTTTAGGAGTCATAGAAACACCTGAGCATGGGTCCACTGGCAAGACCTTCGGGAAACGAAAATGACCAGGCTATGGGATGAACACTTGGATAAATATGACGAGACCAAAAAGTTTGAAGACGTGTTAATTGAAGCTGTGGACGAAGCGTTTTCAACACTTGGGGAAAAAGTGAAAACTCCACTTTATCTTTGCTTGGAACAGAAATTCGCACTTCCCAGAACAGATATTCCATATAAACTTGAAGAGTTTTCAGATGCCCTCGAAAAGATTTTCGGAACGGCAGCCAAATTCCTGGAAATATTGATTATGAAGAAAATGCATGAAAAAGTCTCTTGTTCCTATGAATGGAAAGGACCAAAATGGTTGGTTCCAGATTTGACGTTTATCAAATATGTTGAGATGCTGCGACTATGGTTTGAAGATAAGGGTAAAGATAAGATAGTTGATTTTGAGGTCTGGATTGATGCAGGAGAAAAGCAGAAGCAACGAATCTGAGAATAATTTTCGAGAGCTGCTGAACTTTGTTTCGGACTCAATTATTATTTTGAGTCGAGATGGAGTTATACTCACTGTAAACAAAACAGCTTGTACGCTTCTCGGATTAACCAGCGAGCAGCTTGTTGGCAAAAATATTAAGGATCTAATGATTTCAGATGCCTCAGCGAAAGGCGTTATTCTGAAAAAGTTGGCGAGTTGCTTAAAAGGTGAAGCAGTTGAAGCTTTTGAAATTCTTGTTCGAGTTAATCATAAAGTNNAAACGAGATATTTCGAGCTTAAGGGCAATCGTATCGAGTATTTTGGGCAGATTGTTGACTTAATCAGTCTAAGAGATGTTACGAACGAAAAAAAGACTGAATGCCCTTTAATAGAAAAAATTTCAGAGATCGATAATCATAGCCAGGAATCTGAAGGCAAATACCGTAAACTCTACGAAGAATCACTTGACGCAATCATTATAGCTGAAATAGAAACCGGCCAAATAGTCGAATGCAACGCAGCAGCCTCGTCACTTTTCGAAAGGAGTGAATCAGAGTTAATTGGTCAACATCAACGTGTCCTTCATCCAAAATGCGAGATTGAAAACGGTTTTTCCAAGGGTTTTAAAAAACTGATTTTCAGCGACCAACCTAAGCCTGTTGAAACCAAAATTGTAACCAAAACCGGCGAGGTCAAATATGTATCAATCAGGGCAAACAAATTTGATTTTCAAGGGAAAAAGCTGATCCAGGGCACTTTCAGAGACATTACTGACCTTAAGGAAGCAGATTTTGCTCTGAAACAAGAACGGGATATGCTTGAAGAGATCACCGAAAACATTGGCGCAGGATTGGTAATAGTTGATAAGAATTACCGGATCCTTTGGGCGAATAATCATATGAAAAAACTCAACAGCGATATCATCGATAAAAAATGTTTTTCAACTTTTAACACACTAGACAAAGTTTGCCCAGACTGTGGACCAGCAAAAATCTTTGAGGGAGCAGAGTTTGACTCCCGAGAATTCTTTAGTAAAACACGTTATGAGAAAGACCTTCCTTGCTGGTATGAATTGATCGCCACTCCGATTAGGGATGCTAATGGAAACGTTGTTGCAGCACTGGAGCTCACCATCGACATTACTGAGAAAAAGCGACTGCAAAGCAAGCTAACCGAATATTCGCAGAAACTAGAAGAACTAGTTCAGAAAAGAACAGATTTGCTCAAAAAAGCTCAAGCTGAACTCGTTAAGTCTGAGAGACTTGCTGCAATCGGCGAATTAGCCGGCATGGTTGGGCATGACCTGCGAAATCCGTTGACTGGTATTAAAAACTCTACATACTTCCTTAAAAAGAAAGGCAAGAACATATCTGAATCCCAATCTAAAGAAATGCTTGACACAATCGATAAGTGCTTGGACTACTCAAACAAAATTATCAGCGACTTACTTGATTACTCAAGAGAAATACATCTGGATCGACAATTGTATTCGCCCAGATTAATTGTTGAAGAATGCTTAACCTTACTGGTTAAACCAGAAAAGTTGGAAATCATAAACCACGTTTCAGACGAGCCTAAAATCTGGGTTGACCCTGACAAGATGGGGCGGGTTTTCATTAACTTAATCAAAAACGGCTTAGAAGCAATGCAAAATGTTGGCACATTAACGATTGAAAGCAGAGAAGTGAAAGGCATCCTAGAAATTTCTTTCACGGATACTGGAATAGGCATACCAGACGAGGTTTTGCCTAAACTCTTCACGCCGCTTTTCACCACTAAAGCAAAGGGAATGGGCTTCGGCTTAGCTATATGTAAACGTATCATTGAGGCGCACGGTGGAACAATAACTGTTAAAACAGCAAGCAGCGTCGGAACCACTTTCAAAATAATCTTATCAGATGAAAAAAATAGTTATGGAGGTGAAAGAATTTGGGTAGAAATGCCAAAATCCTTGTTGTTGACGACGACGAAAACATTAGAAAAACAATAAAAACCATACTAGAAGATGAAGGGTACATAGTTGATATAGCAGCTACTGGCAACGAAGCGATCGAAAAAACAGAGAAAACAGCCTTCAACTTAGCACTATTAGATATTAGACTGCCAGACATGGAAGGCGTAGAACTCCTGAAACGCATGAAGGAAGCGGTACCGCGAACACGCAAAATAATGGTCACAGGTTACCCATCGATGCAAAACGCTATCGCAGCTTTGAACAAAAACGCCGATGCATACCTAGTTAAACCAGTGAACGTTGAGAAGCTCCTCAACACAGTGAAAGAACAGCTTGATTCGCAAGAAGAAGAGCGAGCGTTTAGCGAGTCAAAGGTCGCAGAATTCATCGAGACTAGAGTTAAAGAGTTGTCAATCGATCCTGAGTAAGCAGTGGTTCGATAAATTACCCCTTTCTTTAATTTATTTTCACATTTTGTAACTGTCACCTCACAGTCACGCATGTTAATACGGGATTTCCAATCTATCTCATTTGGTAAACAGAATGGAAAAAGTGGAGAGAATAAAATGAAAGAAGAAAAAGGCAAGTTTACGATTGTGGAACGAAAGAAAAAAAGAGAAATTATTGAAGAAAATCACCATCAAGTGAATTTACCGTCAGACGTAAGCGATGAACAAAAGAAAGCGTTAGAACAAACAGGTGAAGATGCAACATCAGGATGGTAATCAAGAAAGAACCGAAAATGACGCTATCATATTTAGAAATATTCCGTATAAAGTTAAAATGCATTTATCTGAGTCATTATTTTGTTTGTTTTCTATTACTAACATAATAAATCTTTTTAAAGAGAAACAGCATAGCGAATAAAGCAAGGGATAAGCGCGTGGTTGAATCAGAAGTAATCGAAATTGGTCACATAGTGCACTTCTTCTCAAGAATAAACGTCGCAATCGTGGATCTCATGCTTCCGCTAAGTATAGGCGACCGCATAATCATCAAAGGGCCCTCAACTGATTTTGAACAGATCGTCAATTCGATGCAAATAGACTTCAAAGAAATCCAGCGAGCCGAAGGGGGCCAAAACATCGGGCTGAAAGTAATACAACCTACAAAAGAGAAAGATGTAGTCTTCAAAAAAGTGTAACAAACTCTCTTCAAAATTTACCTTAACTATCTTTTAATCAGGGTCAGGTTCGGCAGCTTTTGGTTTAGAGGTTTCTCCAACTTTTTTGTTGCTTTTCCAGAATCCCGGTGCCCTCTGGAAATAAGTGTCAAAAGCAGCCGACCATTTCGCGTTAAGTTCGACATTTGAAAGATCATTGATAAAAGTCAAAGTGGTTCTGGAGGGCTTGCCAATATGGTTTAGCGCTCCAAATAGGAGGGCATCGTAGCAACCAGTTTCTTCGGATCAATCTCTTTAACGTAGCCTATGGCTACTTCAGTTCCCTCGATTGCCCTTGATCCCTACATTATTTGTTGAACAACAATTTTTTGTGTTGCCATACTTTGAGTCATAAGCCACAAAGATTTTCGCGATATCTCATCTCCGCCCACCTTTCTAATTTCTAGTTACTTCTTGCAGCCTTATGTTGCTTGCCACCTACATGTTCGGGTTTTTCTAAATTATTAAAGCTAAATGTTGCAAAAGTTAGAAATCAAAAGCAAATAAAAACTCAAAATATACTATCAATATCAAACCACAAAGGTATGGCAAAATAATGCGTCACTTATCAAAGAATCAAAAGAAAATTATCGAGCTCCTGCAGATTAAACCGGATATGACAACTAAAGAAATTGCAGAGTTGACTTTCGGTAGAATCGTAGAATACAAATCAAAAGATTACTCCTCAAACTATCGCAGCTTGATGTCTCTGGAACGCCAGGACTGTATCCAGAGAGTTCATGTTCAGCTTAAATGGCGCTTTAGCATCTGACCATAGAAACAATGAACTTACTGCATCAACTAAGGAATGATTTCGCAGCCGTTGTACTTTAGATAGCCAAAATCTTTCAGGCTTAACTTCCCGTTGTTGATTAGCCGCTGAATCCGGGGTAATTCAGCTTTTACTGCTTCCACAAGCTCTGCAACCGTGTTGCAGACTTTCCCGTATTGCTCGTCACGCCATCTTTTGGTTATGTTGGCGTAGAGGCATCTTCCCCCACAAACATCAAGAATTCGGCAGCCAACGCATGGTGGTTGATCAACAAAGATTTTCTTCAACTTTAAGGGGTCAGCGTGAGCGATGTTACCCAAATAGTACTTTTTCATCCCCCACATTGTGGGACAGGGAATAATGTTGCCGTCGGTTTGGATGGCATAGTTGATCCAGCCACCGCCACAACGCATAAGAGAATTACTTTCTCCGTGCAAAAGAGATTCAGCGATACCTATCAGAGGGTAAAGCTTCAAAACAATGCCGTCCTGCTCCATTTTGTCAACCCAGAACGCCGCAAGTTTTTTTACATCTGGAACATAGTTTGCCTTTGACCATTCTTCAAAGTTGCGTCTGGCATAGTCGTTTCCCCAGAAGCCAGCGTTCAGCTGCCAATGCACTGAAGAAAACGAGAAAATATCATTGTTAAGAAGCCAGCGGATTTGTGGATAAAAGTCGGTTTGCTCCATTACAGTTACTCTGGCTATTAATTCGCCTTTGAAACCGTTCGTCATTATAAGTTTCAGGTTATCTGTGACCCGTCGGAAAGTGCCCTTTCCGCGGTAATAGTCAGTTAAGGCTTCTTCGCCGTCTATGGAAACAAGGATTGTGTGGAAACGATTAACGTATTTTGGTTCTAGTTTGTCGAGCAGCAAGCCGTTTGTTTGAATCATGTAAAGCTTTGGGTTGACCTTATCCATTATCTGCTTGATTTTGTCCGCGCCAAGTAAGGGTTCTCCTCCGTAAAATGTTAAGACGCATTCAGGGTCTTTTCGACAAAACGAATCTAAAACATCGATGTTGTAGCTTATTTTTTTAGGCAGATCATACTCGACTTCTATGTCATCGCCGAAATCTTCGTCAAAATCATCCATGGACTCGCCAAAGCAATAACGGCACTGCAAGTTGCATTCGTTCGTCACGATCACGTGGAAGAACATGCTTAGCGAAAAAGGGAATCCTACTTAATAGTATTGTTCAGCCAACTTACGCGCTTCATCGTACTCTACGTTATTTTCTTCCTTTTCAACCTCAGGCTCATTTTCCTTTTCTTTCACTTCAGACACCCCTTTTTTTGCAGTTTCCTTCTTCACAATTTTCTGCGCTTTCTGCAAATAACTTTTCAGGTCCCTATCTTTCAGGGATTTTTCAGGCAAAGTCTCAGGCGCGTACATTAATGGAATTACTGCTGCAAAAAGGAAGAAACTGGCAACTGTGAAAGCAGTTCCTAGCGGAATGGAGGCAGCGTAAGGTGTTATAAATACGGCTAAGAAATTTGTTAGCAGCAAAGGAACGCCACCCAGTACATAGAATTTTTCTTTTTCATAGTGTTCTCCAAGGTCTCCCCAAACGACCGTAAAGAAAACTGAGAAGAGTAAACCCCACGTTACGCCATCGAGAGTCATAAAAACGTAAGAAACAAGTACGGTGTTTACAGCGTTCGAAAATACACTTAAAATAGCGTATTCAAAGCCAAGCATAACGAAGCCAGCAATAACAACTCGCTTTCTGCCGCCAATATCAGCTACTAGACCACCAATGAAAGCGAAAATCCCGATGAACACAAACTCTGCAGATTCCACTAAAGAATATTGGCTAACACCAAAGAAGTGTTGGAGCATAGGCTTTTCCGCAAAATTGATGACCATGAACATAACCCAAGGCAGCAGAAACAATAAGGTCTCTTTTTTACGGATAATTGAGAAGTATCCAGGAGATTTTGGTAACTCCATTTCGACTCTTGTTTGTTTTTTCCCAAGAAAGATAAAGCCAAAACCGCCTAAAAGGCGCCATGCCGCTAGAATAAGAATTAAACTCAGCACCCCAAAAATAGTTCCCAGAAAACCCAGAGCTAAAACACTGAAAGCAACAATGCTCCACACTATTCCGCTTAATATACCTCTTTTTTCGATTTTTGCCTGTTTTGCAAAATAGCTCAAACAAGATGGTAATCCAAACCCGATTGAAGCCCCCAAGAAAGTGACTACAATTACATTAATTACTATATTATTTGATGATAGAATTACTAGGAGCAATGTTGCCAAGGCGCCTATAAGCATCCATGTTTTTAGCAGATTATCGCGTCTTCGAATAGGCAGCTTTGAACCGACAACCGCTGAGACAGTGATACCAATGAAATAAGCAGCGAATAAATTCAAGCTTTGATTATTGAAGGCGTCCTGCGTTAAGATGTTACTTAAAGTAAAATAGGTTAGTACGTACCAAACAAAAGTATTTACCACTAGAATAAATGGTTGAGAAATCTCTTTTTGAAAGATTTTATCCTTGAGTACCGCGTTTAAGCTCATTTCTGTGCTCGTATCGTGAATAATGAGGCTCAATAATAAAACTGTTGTTTATCAGTGATTCTGTATCTCTGTTCAACAAAAAATTTATTAGCATATCCGTTGTACACGTATACCGAGGAGATTAGGTTGAAAGCATCAAAAAAGAAGGATGTACCAGCGCGATTTGATTAAGACGGCTGCAAATCTTCAAGCATAACCGTTAAAACTGCTTGAAGCTTCCTCTGCAGCTTCTTATTTGAGAGTCTATTCAGCAATGTTGATCCTTCCTCAATAAGAAGCTGCATTTTATATTTTAATTTCGTAGTCGATTTTGCGAGGATTGTGAAATTAACCAATTCATCAACATCACTTGTTGAAAGTTTCTTCTTGGAAAGAATGTTTTGTATTGCAACATTCGTTTTGTTGTTCTCTTCCAAAGCAAAAAGAAGAGGCAAAGGTAAATCTTGAACCGCAATTCTCTGACCAAGTTCGTTAATATCGAAAACGTCAACTATGTCATCTCTCAGAGCAACCAATATTCCAATAATTCGACCAATTCTGGTCAAGATTGCAATGTCAGCTGCCGGTCCTCCGCCAAAAACGGCACCAAGCATGAAAAAGGCCTCCATTGAAGCACCTTTTAGTTCAGTGATTTTGAGGTAGCTTCGCAGCGTTGTGTTGCCTTTTTGCTTCGAGCAAATTTCTAAAGAGTGTGCATTTCCAACTTTAAAAAGCAAGTCTTTGGTTGATTGCAGCGCCAGCGCTCTTTTTTCCTCAGAAAAGTTAGAAAGAGAATCGACTAAAATTTTAAAACCTTCAATTAAGCATGCATCGCCCAGAAGAAGAGCGATGTCGATACCAAATTTTCCGTAAACGGTAGGAACCTCATACTTTGACATCTTGGATTTATCTAAGATATCATCATGAATGTCAAATGCCGCCGCCAGTATAGCTATTGCAGCTTGTGCTTGCAAGGAGTCATCTGGATTTCCTCCAACCGCCTCGCATGCCATTGAAAACAAACCTACATGATAAAAACCATGCCAGTTTGCAACGTAATATTCGCAAGCTTTTCGCAGTTTTGGCGGCTCCATTTTTTCTGACAGCAAAATCTGACCTGCTAAACAAAGACCTTTTTTGCTTCTCTTGTTTAGTTCTGCAACCATCAACTTGGCTTTTTTGGGGGGCATGTATATCTCTTATAAGGGTTAGCGCTTAAAAGATTACTTGGACTTAAGCAATTGTTTAGCCGATTATTCTTTTCATGTGCGGGATCTTTTTGAGCGGTAAAATCACGGCTAGACAGATTAGGAGAGTCATAGCCGTGATTAGGGGGATTTCCACGATGGGATCCATTGTGTTTAGGCTTATTTTAAATCCTAAGTAGCCTCTCTGCAGAGTTTCAAGGACAATCACATGGAACAGAAAAATTGGCAGGGTGTTTTGTCCAATTAGTTTGATAACGCGATTGCCATGGGGAAGTTTGGTTTCCACGGTTTGGCTTGAAACTGAAGCCAGCAGCAAAAACAGGGCGGCTGAAGCCACGATTATGTTGAAGCTGTAGGCGTCGAGGAAAAAAGTGCTTACTCGTTCACCTAAAGTAGCCACTATTAGGTAAGTGCCAATGATCGTCCAAATTGACCCAAAAATGAAGGATAGCAAAAGTATGCCTCGCCGCACGTGCAATTGAATTAGGTAGGCGCCTAAAACAAAGTAGCCTACCCACCCTGTTAACACAAAAAGGTTAGCGTCCAAAGTATACGGGGTGAATAAACCTAAAATCGGGACAACTGCTGTACCGATGAACCAGAGTAACAGAAAATATCTGAGAACTTCCCACCGCGCATTTTTAACGAAAATTCGGAAAATGGGAGTAAAAAGGTATAGCCCCAATAGAAGGTAGAGGAACCAAAACTGATAGTCAGGGCCAGTCAACAATCCGTTGACGATGGAGCCCACGGATATTGGTTGATAGTTAATTTGGTGGTCAACAAGAAAGTCCCAAGCAAAGTAAGCGGCACCCCAAAAAATGAAGGGTACACCTATCCGGCGCAACCGCTTTCTAAAAAACAACCCTAACGGCTCATCTGCTTTGTTTGGTTGAAGCAGAAGCACACCTGTTAACATGACAAACAGCGGGATGCATGTGCGGGCGAAGGAACCGTAGATGTCGGAGGCCCACCACAGTTGCACTCCTTGAGAGGACATTTGGGCGACATTGAAGTTGGGCTCGGCTGAGGCATGCAACAAAATAACTAGAATTATCGCTACTGTTCGTATAAGATCAACCGGAAGAGATATGTCCCCAGCCTTTGGGTCCATGGTCGATTCCTTAATCCTAAATATTTCTGCCTATCCCACGATTCACTAATAACATTTTGCATTAAACAGGAAAATGCCCTTTCCCATCATAGATAAGGCCTATTTTTCACGAAGTATAGAGTAAAATACCAAAAAAAAGAGCGCTTAACCAATTAGTATCTTGACGATAGGCACTTTCTTTAGAACCAGAACAATACCAAGGCTAACGAAAAGAACAATCACTGTCATCAGAGGAACCCCAATGATGGAGTTGATGACGTTGCCGTTAAGGGCAAACCCCAAATAACCCCGCTGAATCGTCTCAAGCACTATAACATGCAGAAGAAATAGCGGCAAGGTGTTTTCGCTGATCAGCTTCAGCAGTTTTCTTGTTGGCGATTGATTGTTTGGCTTGGGGAGGTTTTGGAGATCTGGATCTTTTTCGTTCGGAGTTACTAAAGTTTGAATTTGAGGTGTCTTAGGCTGCTGGAAGGTGTTAAGCAGTAGGAATAGCATGACTGAGGCGAGAATCATGGTTGGGCTGAGGTACTCTTGGAAGTAATACATTTCTCCTCCGCCGACAGTCCATGCGATCAGGTATGTGCCAATCGCTGTTAAAGCTGTTCCGACTGCTATTAAGATTGCAAGGGTTGAGCGATTTATCCTCACGCTCAATAAAAACGTGCCCAAAACGAAGTATCCCACGTAGCCTGTGACTGTGAAGACGTTGCTGTCGAGCTGGTATGGAGTTAGCAAGGTTAAAAGTGGTACAATGGCGACGCCTAAAAACCATATAGCGATAAAGTATTTTATGAGGTTGCGGTCGGCATGTGCAATCACTACTCGCACAATTGGAGTAATAAGGTACAACCCCGCTATCATGTACAGGTACCAAAACTGGTAGTAAGGACCATTCAAAACGCCGTTTATAACTGCGCTTGCAGTAAACGCTTGGTGCTCAACAAGAAAATCCCAAAGAAAGTAGATGACGCTCCAAAACGTAAATGCTAAACCTAACCGCGCCACCCTTTTCTTAAAGAATACCCGTACGGGTTCGTTGAGTTTGCTTGGCTGAAGAAGAAGGGCGCCGGTGAGCAATATAAAGAGGGGAACACCCATTCGGCCTAGGCTTTGGTAAACGTCAACAGTTGTCCATCGGTAGATTTCAAACCAGTTCATTTGCTGATTCGTCAGGTCGTTGGCAGAATGTAGCAAAATAACGCCCACTATAGCCACGGTGCGAATCAAATCTACAGGTACAGATAGACCTCTCTCGCGACTCAACATTTTCCCCTTTAAGCCAACCTACAACTAAAAGCAACACTTAGGCTAATAAAATTTAACCCCAAAACTCGAAATTTACATCTTGGTTTCACTGAATCAAATTGTTCCCGATTGCGGATTCATTGCACGGTAAACGGTAACAGCAATTATCGCGGCGCCGTCTCCGTTTGGGTGAACTCCGTCGCTAAAGTATTTGGGGTGATCAGCCAAAGCAGAGTTTACGTTAATGATAGGGACATGTGTTTGGTTTGCCACTTGTTCAATGTTTGGAATCACATTCTGATTTAGAATCTCCGAGCTTAATCCTGCTGAATTGTTGAAAATCGGAGGCGGCTCCAAAATCCAGATTTTGGGCTTGCTTGCAAGGCCTTGGAACGCATCTATTAGCTGCACATAACTATTGATAAAGACATTGTTAGATTCGGAAAGGTTACAGTTTGCATCGTTGGTGCCTAACAGGATGATCACGATTTTGGGCTCAAACCGCTTGGCCACTTCAAATGCTGCCTGACTCATATATGAGCTATTAGAGTCCGTAGACACGGTGGCTCCGCCAACGCCAAAGTTGCCGACTACATAGTTGGGTCCAAGCAGAGTCCACAGGTCGATTGGGTACCCCGTGCCCTCAGTTATACTGTCGCCCACACAGGCAACCCGAACCACATTTTCCTGGTTCTCAATAATCGGCACAAGCAAAGCCACCGACAACAAAATTGCTACAATAACGATGGCTCCAAGCGTTAAAAACACAATTTTACGCTTCATTCTCTCCCGACCTATTACACATCTATACTAAAAAAGAATATGTAAAAAGAGGTGCAATAGGTTTTTTTGAGTCTATTTCAAATTGGACTAAACTTTTGACCTCAGACCTATACACCAGTCATAGATTTCTTTCTTGGTTTTTTCTTTGTCAATTTGAGGCTTAATCAACACTATATCACCAATCAAATTTGAGTTTGGAATCAATTTTTTGGTTTTCTCGACTACTCCACGTGGGTTATTGTCTAAAGTGAAGAACAAAGCCACATTCTTTCCGGAAAGGTCATTTTTTGCAAAATATGTTCTAGCTGCTGAGCTTGGACTCCAAGCCCAAACCGGTGTCCCAACAAGTATGAGGTCATAGTCTTTTGGATTTCTCTTTGTCTCAGCTATGCTTGTTGGTCGATTGCCCGATCCGTCTCTGCTTGCAGATAACCAACCCAACTTTCCCCCTCGGCTTTTCAAATCAACTATTTCTTCAATATCGGCTCCAAGTTCAGCGACGATTTCTTCAGCAACGAATTTAGTGTTTCCACTTCTACTGTAATAGACTACTAAGCTTTTCATAATTAACCCTTACAGTCTACCAATTTATGTCGTTTTCAATATAAGATTACCGTCTAACTTTGCGTTTCGCGCAGTGCCCATGGAAAATAACAGCTTTTTTCATCGTTAAGAGAGTGTAAAAGCGAGTAAATTTATAGCAGATAGGTACCTTTTCGAAAAAGAATTCTAATTGTTAACAAATATTTGCTCTTAAAACCTCAATTTCACTATCATCTTATCAAGCGAAATCAAGACTCTAACAATGCCTATCGATTAGACATCAAGGTTTACATTTACTTTTAGATTTTACGCAAGAAAATCGATCGAATGAAAAATCTGCAAAAAGGATTTGCCAAGACATTTGAACAAAAAAACCGGCTATAATGGATGGAGGACTTATTTTCCAGTGAAATCTGGATGTTTGGACGTTTAATGAACTATGATACTTGATTTAGGTTAACAGTGAACAGTGGCTTTTGTTGAGAGATTGACCTGCAAACTAATTGAAAAGAACGATAAGTATCGGCACCTAACACAAAACGAATCGACCCATTAATGTTCTGATTCGCAGCCAACCAAGTGAATTCATCATTTGGAACCCCAAAAAATGTTACACCCCACCAATCATTATTGTCAGTTGTAAGCGGAGAAGTACCGCCTCCACCATTTCCCTGTTTAAAAGTCAATTCAAGGTATTTACTTGACGCTTGGCTTAACTTTGTCTGCCAGTTTGTTTGATTAAAATAAATTGGGTAGCTTGCGGGGTTTCGGATGGTGACGTTTAAGATCACATCTTCAGAGGTTTGAGGGAACGTTGAATCCGGAGAAGTTGAGAAGTTAGTAAATGTAATTGAAATTCCGTCTACTGGAAAACCCTTTATTTCGTCACCAATTTTGTAAGTCGCATAGGGCAGAGTCTCTCAATACGAGTAAACAAGAGATACAACCGAGACTAACACAATAAAAATAAAGAAAACGAAAAGTCCAATTTTCCTTCTCATAACAATTTTCTATAATCAGCCTTGGAGACTTAAACCTTCTCAGGAATTACCAAATCTTAGAAGAAAATGTTTACGCCTTTAACTTATAAACTGCAAATTAATAGATTGGCGACCATTAGCCAGGGTTTGCAGATTATGCAGGTCTCTTTGACTTTTTCGTTCATTTTATTAACAGCGTCTAATGGCGAACCTGGTTTCTTACTTAAGAGTATATTAGTCTTTCAAATTTTTCATTCTCTTTATTTTTGAACTTTAATTTAAGTTTAGTAGTTGTTCTTTCTTCTCACATAAGTCTTGTTTAGACGCGCGTTTAGTTATTATGAATAATTATGAACAAATCACAACGATATNNTACAACATCAGACTAGAACTCAAAATGAAAGTTTAACCCAAGATCATAGCCACAGTCTTTAAGTTAGTCAAGATGAGAAACATGGGATTTAAAAACATACACGAAGCATTGAAGCATATAAATCGTCAAGCAAAAGCCTATCCGAGTGAAATAGATTACTATTCATCGGAAGAATACAAAAAAATCTATCCCGACCTTTGCCGAGTAAATCGCTTACTACAGGCTGCATATAATGTTCGTCATGAAGATGGAAGCGTGCCCCTGACATAAGCGTTTTTTTGTTTTCTGAAATAGTGAGATTACAACAGTTAAGATGCCAGCATATAATATATCTAACGGATTGCATTAAAATGGGACAAGAACGGAATTTATTTGGAAAAGACTGTTTCCACGCCCATTAAAGAGGTATTCGACGACCTAAAGACATCAGCAAATGGTTTGACAAGCGAAGAGGCAAAAGTTCGTCTAGTCCAATATGGATATAATCAGCTTTCCGAAAAAAGGCAAATACCATTAATTCACAAATTTATCAGTCACCTTCGAGACTTATTCGGCGTTTTATTGCTTGTTGCAAGCATCTTATCTTACATTAGCGGCAGTCCAGGACTTGCTCTAATCATACTTGCTGTTGTTTTCGTTAACATTTTTGTAAGCATGTTCCAGGAATCTCGTGCAGAAAAAGCTATTGCAACCCTCAAAAGCTGGATGCCCGAGTTTGCTAAAGTACTCCGAGACGGAGAACTCAAAAAAATCTCAGTCAGAGAAATTGTTCCGGGTGATATCGTATTTTTGGAAGAGGGCGACCGTGTGCCAGCAGATGCACGCTTAATCGAAGCTTTTGAATTATGGACCAATAATGTCCCCTTAACAGGCGAATCGGAACCGCAACCACGTGTTGCTGAAGCCGTGAAGACAGTTGAGAAAGCCTACTTGTATGCGCCTAACCTTGTTTTCATGAGTACAAGTGTCGCCAAAGGTCAAGGAAAAGCAGTTGTCTACTCAACCGGAATGAACACACAGTTTGGAAAAATCGCTAATCTAACTCAGACCATCCATGAAGAAGAAAGCCCATTACAGAAAGAAATAGCATTAACAGCAAAGTATGACTTCATTATTGCTGTTGGCGTTGGCGCAACATTTTTCGCCGCCAGTTTTCTGTTTTTACACGCCACTTTAGCTACGAGCATTTTCTTCATGATTGGTGTAATGGTAGCTTGTGTTCCTGAAGGGTTACAAGTCACCGTTTCCAGCGCCTTAGCCATCAACGTTCTAAAGATGGTCAAGCAAAACGTTTTGGTAAAACGGTTATCCGCCGTGCAAACTTTAGGCAGCGTTACAGTAATCTGCACGGACAAAACGGGCACCATAACAAAAGGCGAAATGACTGTAAACAAACTGTGGGTTTATGATTACGTTGTGGAAGTTTCTGGCTTAGGATACAAGCCCGAAGGCGAATTCACCGTAAACGGTCAACCATTGCAGGAAGGGCAAACAGGACCGCTCGAGAAACTCATTGAAATTTCTGCACTCTGCAATGGAGCGAAGCTTGATCCTCCCTCGGATAGAAACAAAAATTGGGGTGTGATAGGTGACCCAACTGACGGAGCTCTGCTTGTTGCCGCACTTAAATCAAACGTGAATGTTCAGAACACTTTAGATGAGAAGCCCATTGTGCATATTTTGCCGTTCAGTTTTGACAGAAAACGGATGAGCACAGTTCACAAGTTGAATGAGGATCTTTACATTTATACAAAAGGCGCCCCACGCAACATCTTAAACATCTGCAACAAAGTGCTTGTCGGCGCCAACGTTGAAGAATTAAACGAAGAAAACACGACGATCATTGAATCAAGGATTCGAGAGTTTGCCAATTTAGGTTTGCGCGTCATAGCTGTAGCATATAAGAAAATACCTAAAGACAAATATGAAAAAGACGAAGCTGAAAAAGACCTAATTTTCGTCGGCTTGGCTGCAATGCGTGACCCTCCAAGAGTGGAAGTTAAGGACGCAGTTTTGGAGGCGAGACAAGCAGGCGTTACAACAGTAATAATTACAGGGGATTATGGTCCAACCGCTCTGGCTATTGCCCAAGAAGTTGGAATTGCTGATCGGGAAGATCGCCAGGTTATTCGCGGCGTGGACTTAGATGATTTAAGCGACCAAACCATCGTGGACGAAGTTCACAAAGGCAACGTGATTTTTGCTCGTGTTTCACCTGAACAGAAACTTCGAATAGTTACCGTGCTCAAAAAGAGCGGAGAAATCGTGGCAGTAACTGGCGACGGCGCAAATGATGCACCTTCGCTTAAGGAAGCTGACATCGGCGTTGCCATGGGCGCGTCAGGCACTGATGTTGCTCGTGAAGCAGCAGACATTGTTTTGCTCAATGACAGCTTTGCATCTATTGTGAAAGCTATTGAGTCCGGCAGGGCAATTTATGAAAATATTCGCAAGTTTATTGTTTATGTGTTTTCGCATAACTGGGCTGAACTGATTCCTTTCATATTGTACGCTGTTTTAGGAATTCCTTTGCCTTTGCTTGTGCCGCAAGTGTTAGCCATTGACCTTGTGATTGACGTTATTCCTTCTTTGGCTTTAAGCCGTGAACCTCCTGAAGCAGGGATTATGATGGAGCCACCCAGAAGCATCAAGGAGAGATTGTTTACCCGTAAGGTTCTACTCCGTTCGGTGTTCATCGGGGTTATCATTGCTACGGGAGCTATGATTGGGTGTCTTAACGCTTGGGCTGCGGGTGGATGGCACTTTGGAATGGTATTAACAAGTTCAAGTTCATTTTACACTAGCGGAGTTTACGCCAAAGGTGTAACTATGACTTTTGCTGGCATAGTAGTAGCTCAAGCAGGCAACGTCTTAGCCTGTCGAACCAGCAAGCAATCAATTTTCAAAACAAGCTTGAAAACCAACAAGTGGATAATCTTCGGCATTACCTCACAAATCGTAATCATCTCATTACTCATCTACATTCCATTTTTGCAGCACATCTTTACAACAACAGCGCTTTCCCTAAGCAACTGGGCGTTTCTAGTGTCACTGGCGGTAATCGTTGTTTTCGCAGAGGAAATCAGAAAGTTCTTCAGCCGCAAATTCACTAAAACCAATATTGAAGCACTTAAACTGCATGACCACACTTAAACGCGGCAAGCTATGACGTGGAAAAAATGTACCCTTACTGTTTTGTAAGAGCATATTTATGATACTTTATAAAACGTCAAGATTATGCTCCGTCTTCATTCAAGGCAAATCTCAGAAGCTGTGGATCTCGGACCACTAGAGTTTCGATTCTTCAAAAGCTCTAATTCTTAGTTTTGTGTGATTGGTTAGTTGAGACAACAAATCTTTATTACAAAATCTGCATTTCCGTAATTGTCGAAAGTTTAACAAGGTGAATTTTTGTGCAAATTGTAGGTAAAATAATTCTTACCCATTTGCTTGTACGCGACATGGATAAAGCCAAAGCGTTCTATACTGATGTTTTAGGCTTTGAAGCAACTCAAGACACAAAGTGGGGGAAGGGAAACCGCGGAGTGTTCGTTGTTCCTCCAGGCGGGGGCACATATATTGCTCTTGATTTTATGTCTGAAATAAAAGAGTTCGATACAAAAATAACTTTCAACATTTCAACTCCAGATGTTGAAGCAGCATACAAGACAATTAAAGCAAAGGGCGTTAANNACAGCGAAATCATGCCCTATCCGCCAGGGGGAAGATTCTTCAGCGTCAATGATCCTGATGGCAACGTCTGGAACATTCTGCAATCATAGAAGCTCGGGGTCCTGAATTAATCAACTCAATGAATCTTTTTTTCTTTTCCAACTGTACCGAAGAATAAAACAACGGATAAATCGAATACTGAAAAACATTTTTGTTAGGTTATTAGTTTTTTTCTGCTATCGTTTCGATGCGTTTCAAACTCAAAGAAATCAAAATGATCCGATTTTTACGTCTCCCTCCCTCAAGTAATTGGCTACTATAACGCCTTTAGGTGAAATCTTGCCTTCAATTAGTTTAAAAGCCGCGGGGTTAGTGCCTTCTCCAAAAAGACGTTTGCCTGTGCCAAGTGCGATCGGAAATATCTTTAGTCGAAGTTCATCAACAAAATCGTTTTTCAGCAGCGTTTGAATAAGATTAGAGCTGCCATGAACCTGAATTTCAGGTCCGTCTTGGTCTTTTAGTTTTTTGATTTTGTCCACGATGTCGCCTGTGACGAGAACAGAGTTTTTCCAGTCAAGCTTCGTAAGTGTCGTGGAAACAACATATTTTTTTGCTTCGTTAAGTCGGTCCGCTCCTGGCTGGTTTTTAGCGTTTGGCCAGTAAGCCGCGAATATCTCATAGGTTTTTCTGCCAAGCAACATATCGAACGGTTTTGCCATTTGCGTTTCCATAACTTTTCCCATGAAATCATCCCAGTATCCAACTGACCAACCACCATACTTGAAGCCCAAGCTAATATCTTCTCGGGGTCCTCCGGGAGCCTGCATGACGCCATCAAGAGTTACAAAGGATAAAACTACAAGGCTTCTCACATGATCAAATCCTTTAGGTTATTCTATTTAACAATATTTTAGTCAGTATTTCAAGAAATGTGACTGCACAAGTGAAATCACAAACAAAGCTTAATGGCACCGAGNNGCCGGGAACAGATCTAAACACCTGTCTAAATTTAACACGTCACGTTGCCCAACAGAAGCTTTACCGCTGTCATAACAACATTTTGGAAACAGTTTCCTGCGTGCAATCAGAGCCAAAGTTTTGGGCTTTCAGAACTTGAGATCCCCCATAAAAGTTTGATTTATAATCGATAATTTTTCGATAAAGACATGCCCGCAATTATTTTCACTTCAACCTATGCAGCTATTGGTTTTGTAATTACTATGCTATTGTTCGCGTGTTACGGTTATTTTGGCTATCCATAAAGTCTTTCTAAAAGCTTTTCTTTAGTGAACATGTCTTTATGCATTTTTTTGGCTATCCCTAATTTAGAATAGTGGTTCATTGATTTCATTTTTATTAATGCCATAAGCAAAAGTCTTTTTTCTTCCTCTTTCTCGTATATTCTAAATTTCTTAATTGCCTTTTTGAAATTTGCATGAACAACAACCTCTTTCAAGTCTGCCACTAGAGTACCAGCATAAGCGAAACCAATTGCGATAATACCTATGAAAACGGTGATTCTTTCAAGTAATGGAGCAAAACTATTCGGTAAAGCCAAAATTACAAGTTCAGCAACAATTAACAGAGTGACTAATGAAAAAGTTGTGCTGTAAACATCGAGTTCGTGGAGTACATTGAAAAGAGATTTTTCGTTATCTATCTTTTGAACAAGTTCTTCAATTAAACTATCATCAGCAATCTCTCGGGATACTTCAGTTTCTGCCATGTCAGTCTATTTCTACGTTTTTCAGATTTAAGATTTATCTTTACGAAAACTTTCATTATTAACCTTCTCTTAATGAAGAAAGCAATGGAGAGGTAGCTCAAACATAGGCAAATATGAAAAGCAGTGTCACCAACATGCTTCAATATATAATTTTAAGACAAAGCGGTGCGCTTAAGTACGCAGCCAATGGTGACTATTAAAAAGGGATTGATGGTTTGGGGACGCGACCTTGGTTAAACGTGAATTGATGCAGATAGGGATGCCAAGCCGTACGGCTCTGGCGGCTGCTGCTCATCGTGCTGCGCACCAAGTTTTGGAGCATGGATGCATCTTCTCTGATCCACTAGCTTTTAGCATTCTTGGTAAAGATGCTGACACAGTGGTCCGTGATGCTGCAGAGCACCCATCTAGACGAGGGATGCGTATTTTCATCGCCACGAGGGCACGATTCGCGGAAGATTCTCTGGCAGCCGCCGTTAAAGACGGTGTCCGCCAGCTTGTGATACTTGGTGCAGGTCTAGATACTTTTGCCTACCGCAACCCATTTGGCGATTGCCTGCGCGTCTTTGAAGTTGATGCTCTCGCTACACAGGTCTGGAAACGCCAACTTCTCGCCGAAGCGGCAATCAAGTTACCTGATTCCTTGACCTTTGTACCCATTGATTTCGAACGCGAACCTTTAATTGATAAGTTGATGGCTGCAGGCTTCGATACAGAACAGGAGACGTTTTTCTCTTGGCTGGGAGTTGTGCCGTACCTGACCGAGCCGGCCGTATGGTCAACCCTTTGCCTCATTGCTGGCTTGCCTAATTGTGCGAATGTAGTGTTTGACTACAACAATCCTCCAGATTCGCTCTCGCCCAAAATGCGCATCGCCCACGATGATCGCGCAGCACGAGTAGCTAAACTTGGAGAAGCTTTCACAGTTTACTTTGAGACTAGCAAGCTCCACGCCCAACTAAGGGCTATAGGCTTTGCTGAGATCCAAGATCTGGGGCCACCCCAGATATTTGCATGTTTCTTTCCAAACTTTGCCAGTTCCATTCCTGAGAGCGGCGGTCATATCTTGAACGCGATAACTATCTTAAAATCAGAATAATTTTTGAAAACGAAAACGCACTAAAAGTACAAGGCAGAGCAAAGCTAGAGCAAACAGTAAGAAGTTTTATTTTTCTTGAATTCTGTAGCTGTAGGTATCTGTCGTTGAAGAAAACTTGATCCATAAAACGAGAAAAAAGATAACAATTGCAAGCAGCACTTGCAGATTGATCATTGACATCCAGACTAAACCAAACCGTAATCTTGGCAAATACTGAGTTGCACTGTACACACCATAATGGCTCAAACCACCCTTCATCTTTTCTTTTTCAATTACGAAATTTTGGTTTTATTTCCATCTAGTCAGAATTTCTTCTCTTTGGAAGGTTGCTTTACTTAGGTAAAACAATGCGATGTCTAAGACTGCCAGTGCTGCGGACACGATTAAGACAAGCAGGCTAATGGGAATTATTGTGACTTGGATTGAAAAAACCAACAGAAGTAGCAGAGGGATAACAACGAGTGTGCCTAACTGCTGAGCTGCACGTATGTCGTTTACCTTGGAAGATATGATAACGTTGGCTTCGACGCTCAAAACGCAAGCTAAAGGTCCCATCACACCCAGTATTAATGCAAAATCTGTGTTTGGAAGCAGGAAAAACCCGAATTTAACGCGGGACCAAACGTCCATGATTGTTACAAATATCGCTCCGCCGATGTAAGTTACTCCCATAGTGGGAAGGAAAGTGGCTAAGCTTTTGCCTAACAGCAACTCGCCATCCGTCGTCGGAGTAGCCAATAAGGGTTCAAGGCTTTTCTCGATTTTTTCACCTACAATACTGTATGAACCCATTACCGAAGGAAGAACCACAGGTATAAGAACAAAATATATTGAACCTGTGTTTGCAAGGGTATTAGCAGCAGAAATAAACTGAGCATTTGTAAGCTGAGCCGCTTGGGCTTCTAATGCGTATATGAAAACTATCGGAAGCACCACGCCTACTATGAGGGGTATGGCAATTAATGAGTAGAGGATGTACCTGTTTCTCTTGAATACACTCAGATCTTTTGAAGTTACTATCCAAGACTTCCATAATCTCATTACGCCGACGCCTCCCGAATCAATTTCAAGTAAACATCTTCAAGCGTGGACCGCAACTCTGTGACGAATTGGATGTTACCGCCCGCTGCCACAATCGCCCGCACCAACTCAGGATTATCACGCTCAGGATCATCAATGTCAAGAATTAACTTGTTATCGCTAGTTTTCAGGCTCTTCACTGCACTCAGCCCCTTAACGGCCGCTAAAACCGGGCTAGTGACGCTATCCAAGTGAACTATGGTTTTTCGGTTGTATAGGCTGCGCTCCAAGTTTTTGGGTGAATCAACCACTATTAGGCGAGTCTTCAAGATCGCTATGCGGTCGCAGAGCCGCTCCGCTTCGTCCAAGTTGTGAGTGTTTAGGAAGATTGTTCGTTTCTCTTTTTTGAGGTCCAAAACAAAGTCTCGAACTGTTTTGGAAGCTTCAGGGTCCAAATTCGACGTAGGTTCATCCAGAAACAACACTTGGGGATCATGGATTAGGGCGCGGGCGATGGCGATTTTCTGTTTGGTGCCTTTCGAAAATGTGCCAACTGCATCTTCTCGCCGCTCCCAAATGCCCAGAAGCCGTAAGAGATGCTCAATGTTTTCTCGCCGTTTCGCTTCGGGAACCTCATAGAGTTTTCCATAAAAGTCAAGATTGCGATAGGCACTTAGACTTTCATATAAGCCAACGTTTTCTGGCAGTATGCCAACCATTTTTCTTATTTTAAGACAGTCAGCCGCATTGTCAACGGAAAAGTCGGCTATGCGAGCGTTGCCGCTGGTTTTGCCGATTAGACAACAGAGCATGCGCACAGTGGTGGTTTTGCCTGCGCCGTTGGGTCCGAGAAAACCGAAAACTTCGCCCTCGTCCACGTGTAGGGTGACGTTATCTACAGCTGTTCGATTACCAAATTTTCGGGTGAGATTCTCGGTGTCAATCATGCCTTGCGGTGTCCTCTATCGTTTGAGTTTAAGCTTTTTCGTATTTAGATTCTTCGATGCGTTTCCTTTCTTGTTCTTCCTCGGTTAATTGAGGTCCAACGGTTTGTTCCTCTTGGATCTTTTCTTGTTGAGGCCAGGTGATCGGATCTTTAACCGAGGACATTAAGTTGAAGAAGCTGCGTTTCCCACAAGCAGGACACTTGTATAGCCTTAACGGTCCAAGGCGCACCATTGAATCAAAAGGCATATAACTTTTTTCGAATACGTTTCCGCATTTCTTACATTTCAGCCTAGCCATGCGAATCAACCCAGGTTAATTCTCAAAGATAGATTAAAGTTTACCTGGCAAGTAAAATCTTTTGGACACAGATTTAATTAACGCTCGCTGGCTTGCTGCTAATTCAATTGGTTAGTGTTAATTTCTCTTTATACTGCGAATATTGTTGAATGATTAGGGTGACTTAAGGATGCGCAGACTTGGAGCCGTGATTTTCGGGGGTTAGGCTTTTTTGGGTGTGGCTGTTTTGTTTTCAGTGTTCGTTCTGAATTGTTTTGTGGCATACCAAGCTACAAGTACTGAGAGAACAGCTAACGCGAAAACTATGGCTTCAAAGATCGGGGTTCCCAAGTTTTGTTCGAAGGGAACTAAGAAGTCTAGCCCATGGGTAGAGCAATTAGGAATAGACGTTTTTAGTGTTTGCTCGCTGATTAAAAGAAGATTATAGTTTAACCTCTCTAAGTTTATCAATCCACCAATTGAATAGAACAGTCAAACCTCTAGATGTAATATGTTAAACTTCCCTACAAAAAACAAACCAGACCAACCAAACGGGGCTATTTTAGATGATTAAGTAGTTTCAGACCTTTTCACGGGGTTGGGTGTACCTACCCTCTGTAACGGTTATATCTGGAAAAGCTAAAATCTGCAACAGATTAATAGTTGTAAGCAATTGCCAATTGTTTAAATGCATCTAAGGTGACCAAATACGCTTAAGTCTACAAGAAGAAAGATAATAGCGGTATTTGCTGTCTTGCTAACCATTGTGTTACTTGAAGGTTATGCCCATACTTATGTCAAGCCCTATTACCTCACAGTAACGCCAGAAGACAAGACTACAGTAATATGGTCAGAGCATGACAGCGGTAACTACACTTTCTCTCAAAATAATTGTCTTTGGCTAATTCGATGGTACATTGAAAGACCAAACCCAACCAGCTTTACATGGATTGATATATTCAAAATAGGGGAAAACTCAAGTTTCCTTATGCCAAAGACCGATGCACTCTTTTCAAGCCTGACTGCAAAAGTTGAGAACGGAAGCCTTCAACCAGAGTTTGACATAGACAGGGCTGTCTTATATGAGAATAGCAGAATTGACATTCGTGACCAGTTAATGTTCCCAAGCAATGGAACTTATCAACTAACCTTATACATTACCATTAACTTTTATCAGGACACAGTTATCGGCTATGTTCCAAGTGGGGAGTTAACAATCCCGCTTAAAACTTCTTATGATGCAATTGTCCAATCTTGAAAAGTAGACCTTTTCACGGGCTTGGGTGTATACCCCCTCTATAGAATTTTGATTAGCAGATTCTTTTGCTCCAAGTATTCACCTGTTTTGTACAAAAATATTTATTCACAAAAATCTATGCAACCAAAGGGGAAAAATCATGGATAAAAACCTTAGAGACCGTTTAGTTGGTGGTTTAGGGAGTGGCGGTGGAACACTTATCGGATTGCCAATTGTTATTTATGCTGTCAACCATAGTTACGTTACAATGTTATGGTGGATTTATTTTCCAATGGAACTTTTAGGAATTATTTTGGTCTCAATTGCTGTTTATTTAAATGTGAAGAAAGTAACTTAATTTTAATCAACCTATAATCTTCATTTAATGGGTGGGTGTATACCCTCTCTCAAAGGGAAAAGGTGTATAACTATTCATCGTCATTATCGAATTCTTCAGGAAATATCGGGTCATCGAATAAAACTAAGTCGTCCCCATTGGAGTCTTCAATTATGTTATCTTTGACTTGTTTGTCTTCTTTACTTTCTTGGTGGTTGTTTTTGGGATGAAAGAACATGGCTTTAAACATCCTATAAGTGAGCGTCACGCCAACAACCACAACCATCAGTAGAAAGCAGAATGCGAAAAAGTCAAAGATGAAAGATAAGGAGTCAATCATCCAATCACTTCCTCTTACGAAATATCTTTAATCCGTTCATGTCACAAACAAAGTCAAATCCAGATTCCACTAAAGCACATGCTTCTTCCAGTGAATGGGCAACTTTACTAGTGAATGAGCCAACCTCAGTTAAGATTGCATTGGCACAATGAATATACTTCATGGTGTTTTCAAGCCTAGAATGTCCAAGCAACCACTTGCAATGAAAAATATCCCTTGTTTTTAGATACTCCATTGTGGCTTTCCAATGCCTAAATGTATAAAGCGAAATCTGTTTCAATCGTGGGTTCTTTAATTTCTCAGATATTTGCCGTCTTGTTTCAATCTAGCTTTTTGTGAAATGGCTTAACTCTTTGTTAAATCTGGTTTCGTCTTCACTTACCGCAAAAACATATTTGCTTCGTTTCTTCTGAGCAAAAATCAAATTAACCATTCTTTCACTGATTGGCAGAATTCTAGCCACGCCATGTTTAGCGGTTCTAATTTTAACTGTTTTCTGTACCGTATCTATATCAGTCCAATCTAAACTCCATGCTTCAATAGGTCGCATTCCAGTTTCCTTAAGCAACGATAAGTAACAGCTTAGTCTTTGACTGCAACCAGCAATTAGGGCATCAATCTCTTGCTCCAAAGGAACAAATGGTAATTGCTGAACGACATGATATTTTCTTATCCCTACTGGAGTTAAACCATACATTCTTTGGAAATCATCATAAGACTGCAAAACAATATTTTTGGTCCCGTTCTTCCACTTGCTCTCATTAAGAAACTTTACGACTTTCTCACTATCAAAAAGGTCAACGTGGGTTTT
This sequence comes from Candidatus Bathyarchaeota archaeon, assembly GCA_003165195.1. Lineage (GTDB taxonomy): Archaea > Thermoproteota > Bathyarchaeia > Bathyarchaeales > Bathycorpusculaceae > Bathycorpusculum. The sequence goes on from PLSP01000129.1 coordinate 30,103, forward strand.
CAATTGATTAATGGCTTTAACTCTACGGTTGATAGTGCAAATTCTAAGCGTGGTTGTGGTTAACAAAAACTCTCTAAATGCAGTGGGTTCCTGTATGGTGCAGGGGGTTAGATCTAAAATCGGGTCTAAATTTAACGCGCATGATCTGAGCGTTCTACTATGATAGATATTGACAAAATCTTTGGAGGCAAATCCGTCGAGCTGTTGACCTGAACAGGTTCAGAGCCACAAAATAATATTGGCGTCATTTCAGGAACAGTGCGATTTTTAGTCATGGCGGGTCCGACGGAATCGCTGCTGTTTTCCCAAATACTCCTGCTTTTTTTGAGTCTTTATTATTTTGATGGGCAAGTGCATAGCTAGATTATTCTTTTAGCATCTGAGTTAGTATGCGTAGTTCTGCCTTTCTGCGGTGGGTCACTAAAGCGGTTTTGTGAATGTTGAGTTTTTTTGCTAGTTGTTCCGAACTGATTTTTCTGGGCAAGTTGTAATACCCCATTTTGTACGCGGTAAGCAGGACTTTTCTTTGCTTATCTGTCAAAGCATTGAGTGGCGAATCCAGCGAAAACTTCGCGTCTGTTAACGAGATAATCTTGTAGCGCCTGCCCAATCTTTGCAGTTCGTCAATTGCTTTTTTGATTTGACTTACGGTTCCCAGGAAAGTTACTTTGACTTTTCCTTCACGGATTTCACGGGAAACAAAATACGCTTCTTCAGCTCCTATTGAACTAGCCCTTGGCGATCTTGGAAGTCTTACTTTAACGAAGACTATGTATGCTCCGGTTTTTTCTCTTTCGAGAAGCTTTACTTCAAAAGCGTTATCATTGATGAGCTTGATATAATCTTCAATGTTGGAAACAGACTCTTCAAGCTCCACTCTACATATAATTGCGATTTCTTCCCGATCCTGCCTGAGAACCTGCAACTGTTCAAGAGTTTTTACATTTTGAAGCTGTATTCTCCTGTTTTCGTACATTTCGTCTTCTTTATTTAACTCCAAAATTAGTCTACGCATAAGCAAATCTAAGCATGAAGATTTAATATACCTTGTTTTGAGGCGAACATATCCTCTAGAAAACTAATCCGTCTCCTAACCACTGTTCTCACAGAATAAGGGTAAGCAAGATGTCAGAAATAATAAAAGTTGAAAACCTTGTGGAGATCTATGCTGACGGAACAAAAGCCATCGATGGAATCTCGTTTAAAGTCAAACAAGGCGAATTTTTCGGGTTCCTGGGTCCTAACGGTGCAGGAAAAAGCACAACAATCAAAGTTCTCACCACATTACTTAGGAAAACCTCTGGCTCTGTGACCATAGCTGGTTACGATATTGATAAAGATGCTCAAAACATCCGAAAAGTTATCGGAGTACAAAGCCAAGAAACCGTTATCGATGGTGACTTGACAGGAAGAGAAAACCTGATTCTTCAAGGCAATCTTCAACGAATGCGCAGCGAACCTCTTAAGAAGCGTGTGGATGAACTGCTAAAGATCGTAGAATTATCCGAAGTTGCGAACAAGAAGGCTGCATTCTACTCTGGAGGAATGAAAAAGAGACTTGATCTTGCCTCAACGCTCGTCCATAAGCCAAAACTATTATTTCTAGATGAACCAACCACAGGACTAGATCCCCAGTCGCGCAACAGTGTATGGAAGTATCTCGAAAAACTCAATCAAGACGAAGGGATCACTATCTTTCTAACTACCCAGAATATGGAAGAAGCAGACAAGCTATGCCGAAACCTCGCCATAATCGATCACGGACAAATAATAGTCACCGGTTCGCCGATTAAGCTCAAGCAACAAATTGGAGGCGACACAATTGCTCTATCGTTGGTTGACATCTCAAATGGTGAATTGAAAGAAAAAGCAAAGCAAGTAATCAAAAACGTTCAGGGAATCGACAAAATCATTGACACCGAAGATGGACTTACCGTTTACGCGAAAAAAGCAAGTAGTTTGATTCCTGAGATAGCGAGAGTGTTTGACCAAAATGGAGTTTCTCTGGCTTCTGTTAACTTGTCGTCTCCATCACTAGACGATGTTTTTTTGCAACACACGGGAAGAAGAATCAGGCCAGCTGAGCTTAAGAAATCTTCCTCTTTTCAGGGGAATCTGGCATCTAAGGTGAGGCGATAAAGATGGCTTACGACTTTTCCTATGATGTGCGCTCTCTCTTTGCAAGGGCTATGAAGAAATTCCTTCGGACACCTATTTCGATTGTTTTCTCGCTTCTTCAGCCCATAATCTTTCTTGTTCTCTTGACGCAGGTTTTTAATAAATTTGGAAATCTTCCAGGTTTTCCTGCTGGTGGGTATCTTCAATTTGCGGTTGCAGGTATTCTTTTTTTTAATTTGCTTAACAGCACGATGCAGGCTGGGATTTCGATGGTTGATGACATTAATTCGGGGTATCTTTCGAAGATTCTTGTGACGCCGGTGAGTAGGTCCGCTATTCTTTTAGGGCGGTTGCTGAGCGATGCGGTACGAATGGTGATTCAGTCAGCTATAATTCTGGTGATATCGTATCTTTTGGGTGCAACTTTCGCCACGGGAGTTTTTGGGATCTTGCTGGTCTTTCTTACTGTTGTCTTCTTTGGGGTAGCTTGGAGCGGCATATACTTAGCGGTAGGGTTAGCTACAAAAAGTTCTGAAGCCACAACGACCATTGGTGTAGTTATGCTTTTTCCTTTGTTGTTCATTAGTGTCGCTTTGGTGCCGTTCAAGTTTCTCCCAGGTTGGGCACAAACCGTTTCAAGCTTTAATCCGGTCAGTTATGGGGTAAACGTGATTAGAACGCTAACGTCCACTGGGTTTAACTGGGGCACTATTTTGCCAGCATATGCAGTAATTGCTTTGGTCGCTCTTGTAACCTGGGGAGCGACGTTATATCAGTTTAGGAAAGTAGTGAGGTAGAGAATTGCAAAATCGATTCACAGCACTCTATGTCTCCCGCTTAACCTTCTATCTTTTTCGACAATGATAATCCAAGATGATAGGCTGAACGACTGATATTAATGAACTTACTTTATCATTAAAGATATTTTAGAATTTACTCGTCTAAGATCGGATATCTAGGAATTAGCCCTGCAGAGTTCGAACCGCATTATGGACCTGAAGGTTTGAACCTCAACCAAAGTAAATGTATCTTGCCCTTTCTTTGCGAAAAAGCAACAACACCGCAAGAAAGGAGCAGAAAATAAGCAAAAAGTGCAGGGGGTTAGATCTAAACCCACATCTAAAGTTAAGGCGTAGGAACTATTGATTTAACCATCAAAACTGAATGGATCCTACTCTACTTGAAAGACATTTCCACATTTTGAGCATCTGATGCTTTGCTTCTCAGTTACTTTGGAAATTACTAAAAGATAACCGCAAGAAGGGCATTTGATTGACAATATCTTATTCGCTGTTTCCGTTCTCTCAGATGGTTCTGTCCTGGGCGCTGGTTCGGTTCGGGCTTCTGGCTCTGTTCTAGGCGCCGGTTCTGATCTCGCCTCGGGCTCCCATTTGCTTGCTTGAACATTTGTCAACTAATAGCTAATCAGATAAATATT
>PLSP01000055.1 GCA_003165195.1 Candidatus Bathyarchaeota archaeon
AACATAACGTTCCAAAGCTGGAACAATATTTGATTGCAACGTGCTGTATCTAAAAATTATGTATTTCCTAAAATTAAAAGAATACTCAGGTGACGATAATGAAAGAGAATGGTGAGATAGTAAAGACTGAGAGAATTAAGACGAGTAGAGCTGAATTGCGAACGTCTTTAGAGAATGTTCCTAAGGGCAGTAAGGTGGCCTTGGGGTCGGTTGGTTTTTGTCGGCTTTGGCGCTGTATGGAGATTTGTGATATTAAGCGTTTTAGTAATCCTGAGAAGTTGGCGCATTATGCTGGGTTAGTGCCTAGTGTTAGTTAGTCTGGTGAGCATTCTTTTGCTGGAAAAGAAGCGAGGGGTGATTGTTGGCTTAAGTGTATTTTTATTGAGTCTGCTCGGTATTTTGTCAGGTTTTGTCTGGGGTCATTTGTCGGCTGTGTTTAGGGATGCTCGTTTTAGGGAAAAGCAATAGCAAGGATGCGATTAAGATTGTTGCTCGTAAGCTTGTGAATGTGGTTTGGGCTGTTTGGACTTACGAGAAGGAATTCACGGTAAAGTAGGACGGGCAGCTTTGGATGTCTTCTAAACTTTGGTGCAGTTTAAACCTTGAATAAATGGCTTTAATTCCTTTTGGAAAAAAGTGCTCCAGCTACCAATTTTATGTTCTGCTTCTTCTTTGATTGTACAAGGTCGAAAATTAGGTGTTCCATCTTCGCTAAAATCTTCGTGGTTCCCTTTTAGCGCTATAACATTTTGTGGATTAGCTTTTGTAAGCGAACTAATTTCTCTGATCGATTCTACACCAAACGATCCTCGGTCTGCGTAATCCCCTAAAAAAACTAGTAAGTCCTCAGTCGTATTGATGATTTTCAATAGAGCGCTTAAGGCTTGATAGTCTCCGTGAATGTCCCCGACTATAGCAATCCGTTTGTAGTTTCGAGCAGAGATTTCGAATAATTTAGACTTCATAGTGAGCTTTGAAATGGGTGACTATCTATAATACTATTTTGTTTGTTTGTCTTTTGTTAAAATCGATCTTTTTCTTAGATGATTTTGAAAAAAAATATAATCAAAGGTAACCAGTGGTCTCATATTCAATACTTAGGTTTGATGACGTTTTAAATTGAGTATATACATTTGAGGCGACTCAAGAATATCACTTTCATTTAAAGAGCGCTTACAAGTTTGGCTACTCCTTCTTCAATGTTATGATGATGAATGACGAAGATTCTGTATCCTAACGCTTTGAGTTTATTTCTCTTTTCCATATCGTCTTTTTTGACATAGCCTTCATCGTGCGGTGGACCGTCAACGAATAATGCAATGTTTTGTTGTTTGTAGAAGAAGTCGGGTTTTGCTATGCGCACATCTTTGTCGTATATTATGTGTTGGGCCTCGTCTGGCAAAGGAAGACCCTCATCAACCATCCTTTGCAGCACGATCCGTTCGAGTTCTGAGTCACATGCTTTCAGCAACTCTTCCAGCTTTTCAGTTTGATTGGCTGGTTGGACAAGGCTTGTTTTTGCATTTTCCAGTAGTCTTAGCGTTGGCAGAATCAGGTTCCTGTCAAGCTTTTCATAGTCGAGGTAAGAAATCCGCAGGAACTAAGAGAAGTAGCCAGGAAAGGATACGAGAAATTCGACGAGATGAACGGCGTACACTTCTACCGAAAACCCAAGACGGATTGACTTGACATGCAAAGTCTAAATATTGCCTCTGCCCTTACAAACACGAAATCCGAAGCTGAAGGCACTAGTACACATGTCACAAATATATCACCTTCAGCACTGTATACTAGAGTTCAGGCATGGAAAAGGGCTCGTAGCCTAGCACGGATTAAGGTGTCGGCCTTCGGAGCCGGAGATCGTGGGTTCAAATCCCACCGGGCCCGCTTTCATTTTCGTCTTGAGCATGTGCAATTGGGAAAATTTTAAATCTGCCTTACTCCTAACAATGTATTTAGGGGAGAGGCAGTTTGATTGATCTATTGTTGGTTTTCGCCATTGTGGTGCCAATAATTGTCTTAATTTATTTGTTTATGGCGTCGCTTCGCATTGTTAGACCTACCGAAAAGGGGCTTGTGGAGCGGCTTGGCAAATACCACCGATTTGTTGAAGGTGGAGTGACCGTGCTTTTCCCGTTAATTGACCGTATAATCCGAGTTAACGTGACTGAACGTATGACGCCCGTGCAGCGTCAAGACGTGATCACTAAAGACAAAGTCTTCATGGGAGTGGACGCTGTGGTTTTTTACAAAATCAAACTTGATGAATTCTCAGTTAAGGCCTCGCAATACAATGTCGCTAACTTTGCGGCGCAAATAGACACGTTAGCTCGCACCGTGTTAAGGGATATCATAGGTGGGATGGATATGACCATAGCCAACACAAGCCGTCCGGTAATCAACGCTGCCCTAAAAGTTGCGCTAGACGAACAGAGCGAAAAATGGGGCATCGAAATTATTCGTGCAGAAATAAAGGACTTGGAACCTCCAAGAGAACTCATAATATCAATGGAGTCAGTGCTGAAAGCTGACAACGATAGGCAAGCAGCAGAAAAAACGGCTATAGCTCAAGCCACCTTGGCAAGTGGGCAGAAAAATGCTGCAATTCAGGTGGCGGAAGGACAAAAACAAGCAGCCATCCTTCAGTCGGAAGGCCAGAAAACTGCAACTATAACCATTGCGGAAGGTGACGCCCAAGCGACAAAACTACGTAATGAAGCGTTAACTACATACTTCAAGGACAACGCTGTAGTTTTCAAGCAACTAGACACGATCGCAACATCGTTACAAAACAACACAAAAATCATTGTACCCGAAGGCAAAGCCCTGTCGCTAATCTTAAACGAACAGGAAAACCTCACAAAAGCCACAATTATCCCAGTAACACAACCGCAGCAAGAGAAAAACAGCAAAAGAATGTAGCTTCACCAACTATTTTTTCACCATTCTATGTTAAGGCTTAGTTTGCATTATGGATTTGAAAATAAAAAATATTGGAATCCGAAATCAAACTTTATTCTTAAAAGTCGTTGCTTTTTATATCCCGTCTACTAGGTGGGCTGTTCCGTCTGGGCAGTATACGCAACTGCCTTTTTCGACGATGAAAAATCGGCGGACACAAGCTTTCATCTGTGAGCATCCGTCGCAGTCTCTTGATAACATTTCTTTTCCTCCTACTTGTTAATGCGATTCTTTGGGCTTATCAGCGCATGTTGCTGGAACTAGCTTTGTAACCGTTCAACATGAACGCTATGCCTCTTATAGAGCCAACCAGAGAAGCCAAAGTTTCTTTTAAACTTTTTTGAATTTGCTGAAGCAATTCTGAAGCGGTTGAGTTTGCGGTAGCCAAAAAGTTATTACGACTGGTGTGAAATATTAGATTTGGTGATTTTATGGAATTAGATGAATATTTAAAGTTTGCAAATGAGAATCCAATAAGCTACTTAGCCACAATTGATGGCACGCAGCCTCGTGTCAGAGGGCTTCAACTCTGGTACGCTGACAAAACAGGCTTATACTACAGCTCCGCAGCCAACAAAGACATTTGTAAACAGCTAAAAGAGAACCCAAAGGTTGAAGTTTGTTTCTTTAATCCCAAAAGCAAAGAAATGCAGCAAATGCGAGTAACAGGCACTGTACAGTTCATTGACGACAAAGAGATGAAAAAGAAGCTTCTTGACGCCAGACCATTCCTAAAACAGGCTGGACTAACGCCGGAAAACCCAGGGCTGATCCTTTTCAAAGTATCCAAGTGCACTGCTCACTTCTGGACGTTTGCAACAAACAATCAACCGAAAAAATGTGTTAGCTTCGCATAGAAGCTAATCTTTTCTTTATGCATTATTTCGCTTATTGGTCTTCTATCCCGGGGCTCAGGTGTCTCATTGGGGAGCCTATTGGAAGCAGAGCAACTGGCTTTAGATGCGGGGAGCGTTGATGACTTTTCTTATTTCAGCCTCTTTGAACGCGCCAATCCATCTGGAGCCCAACCCAAGTGAAGCAGCAGTCAATAGGATGTTTTCAATGGCTGCCTTATCCTGAATGCAAAAAAGGTTCTTGCTACGTTCACCATAGGCTTGCTCTGCACGTTTCTCGTCAACGCAAACTACATTGGCGATGGATGCTTCCTCGAGGTTTTCATAACATCTAAAACAGCCATAGAAATCCCAGTTAGAATTCTCAAAAGAAGATAAAAACACATTCTTTGAAGCATCGCTAGACGCGTTTTAAGCGGAAGAGTCTTAAGTTTTGTTGTTGATTGATTTTTTTGGATGATGAGCACTAGAGTCAGAGCTTAAGCAGTGATAAAGACTCGACGGGCGAACTGACAAGTAAACAATCAAAACAGAACGGAATACTTATCTGTAAAGTAGCTATAAAAACAAGGCTAAAGCAGAAAATGGCGCATTTAATCGAGGTGAATAAAAATGGTTGAAATGAAAGTTGACGCTTCAGAACTTAAAGGCGACGAAGCCAAACTAGTTGATAAACTGGTTGAATTCCTTAAAGAGAAAACAAGCGGAGACACATCTGCAGACGGAAAAGTTGTATCGGTAAAAGGCGAGGGCGAAGCACTTAGCAAAAAATACATTCGCATAATAGTTAAGAAATTCCTGCACAAATATGAATTAACGGAGACTTTTAGAGTAATCGCTGACAAAGAAGAAAACACGCTTAAAATTAAACACCGCAAACTCGCGGAAGAAGACTAAACAGACCAAACTGACGGTTTGTTTAGTTAAATTTGTTTTTTCACATTATTTTGTACTGTCCTACTTCTGGTACAGGCTGTTCTAAAGCTTAGCATTAAATCAAGAAACCCTCAATTAACGAGAAGAGCGGAGGCTTGTGTTTGAGCTACAGAAAGATTGCGATTGGAGGGGCAATAGTTGTTTTGCTGGTAACTTTCGCGGTCCTGCTTACGCAAACATACACGTCTTTTCAAGGTTTCAACGCTTTAGGGGCAATAGCAGCGATAACAGTTGTCATAGTCGGCGTAGCCTGGTTTAAGAAAACTGCGAAGCCTTAAACTCTTTTTTTGAATGAAGTTTATTCGCGTTGGAGAAAAGTTTGGCATCTACTTGCGTTTGAGCATGTTTTCAAGGATTGGTTTTAGTTTTGCATTTTCTGCTTGGATCTTTTCTTTGCCCAGCGCTTTTCTTTGTCCGTCGATTTCTTTGATCACTTCAGCGTAGTGTATGCCTTCAGCGGCTGATACGTATTCAACTCGGAAGCGTTCTGGGCTCATGCCAAGTTTTGTGAGCATGCCTTTGAGGGCGTCGGTGCGTGCTTTCATCTTGTAGTTTCCGCTAATGTAGTGGCAGTCGTATGGCAAGTGGCAGGCGCCAACCAAAACCATGCCGGCTCCAAGACGCAGAGCCTCCAACACGAATTCCCGTGCGACTCTGCCGCTGCACATTACTCGAATAGCACGAACGCTTGCCGGATAGTCAAAGCGGCTGATCCCAGCTAGGTCAGCTCCTGCATAACTACACCAGTTGCACAGAATAGCGAGGATTTTTTCTTCAGGCTTGTCTTGTAGGGCAGCTCGGATTTGAGCCATTATCTGTGCATCGGTGAAGTGCATCTGTGTGATGGCGTGTTGTGGGCATTCGGCGACGCATGTTCCGCATCCGTGGCAGCTGGCTGTGATTATTTGTGAAGCTTTCCCTGGTTCCGCCTTGATGGCTCCGTAGGGGCATTTGTCAACGCAGACTCCGCATTTCGACGTTTTGTTTTTGCATTTACTTTCGTCGACTACGGAGATGATGGGTTCAATCTTCCATTTTGGTTTGCTAATGACTGTTGCCACTCGGGATGCTGCTCCGCTACCTTGCGAAACGCTGTATGGGATGTCTTTGAGTCCTTGGCATGCGCCTGCGTAGAAGACGCCGTCGGTTGGTGCATCCATGGGTTTGAGTTTGGGGTGAGACTCCATAAAGAAGCCGTCTGATCCCCGTGAGAGGTTAAGTATGCGTGCTATGTCCTCGGAGCCTTTTTTGGGTGTGGCAGCTGTTGCAAGCACTACCATTTCAGCTTCAACTTCGATGGGTTGACCAAGCAAAGAGTCTTCGGAGTGAAGCATTAAATTGTGGGTAACTGGATCCTCATCTATGCGGCTTACTCGTCCTCTGATGAAGTTGACGCCTCGTTCTCTTGCACGATCGTAGAATTCTTCGTAGCCTTTTCCTGAACTTCGGATATCCATATAGAAAACGTAGACTTCCACATCTTCTTTGTACTTCTCTTTGAGTTGCACGACATGTTTTAGTGTGTACATGCAGCAGAAGTTGCTACAGTAAGGGTACTTGTTTTTGTCTCGGCTGCCGACGCATTGGATAAATGCAATTTTGTGTGGTTTTTGACCATCCGACTGGCGAATTACTTTGCCGCCTGTGGGACCAGCAGCTAAGATTAGTCGTTCAAACTCCATGCTGGTGATAACGTTTGGGTATTTGCCGTAGCCAAGCAGCGGCATGTCGTAGGGTAAATAAACATCGAAGCCTGTGGAGACAATTACTGCGCCTATATCGATTTCGACTTCTTCAGGTTGCTGGTTGAAGTCGATGGCTTGCCGTGCACCGCACGCCTCGGTGCATTTGAAGCATTCGATGCAGTAATCTTTGTTGACGGAGTAAATTAACGGCACGGTTTGGTCAAATGGGACACTGATGGCTTTGCGTGTGCCAAGGTTCATGTCCCATTCGTTGGGGTACTCGATTGGGCAAGCGTCTTTGCATTCGCCGCAACCCGTGCATCTTTCGGGGATGACATACCGCGGGTTTTTGCGGATTTTCGCCTTAAAGTTGCCGATGTAGCCGTCAACTTTGATTAGATCGCTGTTAGCGAAAATTGTGATGTTTGGATGCCGGGCGCAGTCGACCATTTTTGGTCCCTCAATGCAGATGCTGCAGTCAAGGGTTGGAAAAGTCTTGTCAAGTGCCGCCATGTGTCCGCCGATGCTTTGAGTGTTCTCAAGCAGGTAAACTTTGTAGCCCATGTCAGCTAGGTCTAGGGCTGCATTCATGCCTGCGATGCCGCCGCCGACAATGAGTGCTTTGTTGGTAACTGGCACTTCGATGGTTTGAAGTGGCTGCATCAAACGTACCTTTGCAACTGCCATTCGAACGGAGTCTTTAGCCCGGTCAGTTGCCCCCTGCGGGTCACTTTGGTGGCACCATGAAGAGAACTCTCTAATGTTAGCCATCTCGTAGAGAAACGGGTTTAGCCCTGCTTCTGAAACTGTGCGTCTAAAAGTGGGTTCATGCATTCTTGGCGAACAAGCGGCGATGACTACGCGGTTGAGTCTCTGTTCTTTTATGGCTTTTCGGATTTCTAGTTGCCCGGGGTCAGCGCATGTGTAGCGGTTTTCTTTGACGAAAACTACGTCGGGGATGGTTTTAGCGTATTCGGCAACTGCTTTGACGTCTACGGTGCCTGCGATGTTTAAGCCGCAGTGGCAAACAAAGACACCTACTCGCAGTTCTTCGGGTTTTGGTGCGTCTGGTTGTTTTGGGGTTTGTGGGGTACTCATTGAGCTTTCGCCTCCATGGCAAATCTTTTTGCAACAGCTTTACGCCTGCTTTCACTAGCCAACGCTCTTAGTTCTTTCGCGGCGTCAGCGGGAGATGTTAGTCTTTCCAGGGCTTTGTTCCATGTCCCCGAGCGTACTGGCGTGTGATGCACTTCTGAGCGTTTTACAGTTAACGCTTCAGGAACTGGGCAAACGTTTTTGCATGCCCCACAGAATGTGCAGAATAATTGGTTAGCGTGAATTTTCTGGTCTTGTCCAAGCGTTAACGCATCGGGGATTGGGCAAACGTCTTGGCAATCTTTGCAGCCTTCAGGACACTTTTCCGCGTTGATAGCGATTATGCCTTCAAGGGCTTTTTTGACTTTTAAAGTTCCCGGGGCGCATTTAACCTCGCATACCTTGCAGGTTGGGCAATACTCTTTTTGGATGTCAATTTTTATTTGAACTCGCTTTTTCTCGTTAGGAGTTAGGGCATGGATATTTTCTACGGTGTTGCCGTCGAAGCCTACTTTTGAGATTTTTATGAGGCTTAATGGACAGACATCTTGGCACTTGATGCATTCCTTTTCGCATTGATTCGTGTCCACTTCTATATCTCGAATCAGTTGTGGATAACTATCTTTCTCCAGCAAGGCGAGGTCATGTGAACCGTTGAGGGTAACTTTTATGGCGCCATAGGGGCAGGTTACATCGCAGACGCCGCAGAAATTGCATTTTGCCAAGTCAATATCCACTTTAGCTCGTTTAGCCGGCGTACCCTGAGTTTTTGGTTGTTTCACCGTTTTCACGGCTTCTTTTGGGCAAGCCAACGTACAGATTTGGCAGCCGACGCAGCGGTTTTTGTCAAGAGTTAATTTGTAATTTTTAACTTGCAAAACCCACTCTAATGTTAGCGCATCTGGCGCGTCTTTCTTTATTGTTTTTAACGGCATCTACCTTTTACCACCAAGAGTTTCCTAATGCGCAGCATTTGTCTACGCCTGCTGGTTGGTTAATTTGTGTTGAATGAAGCACTTTTGATATAAATATTGCTTGGATAAAACCCTACTTGCACCGTGGAAATACTTGTTTTGTTAAGCAGTAGAACTGAGCCGATCTTGGCTCTGGCACATATAGCGTTCCTGGTTCTCTTCGCCTCAGCAATAATTGTGACTTTGCGTTCTATGTATGGGAGAAGATTTAGATCTTCAGCTCAGATTGCAGGTGATGGCTGATTCTTTTTGTGTATAGGTTTTTGTTGTAAATAGTAGGGCCCTCTCCCGTCTCAGTGAAATGCTTGTTTTGGGTTGCTTTTTTGGTTTAGCGTTTGATTCGGTTTCTGGTTAGGGTGAAAAAAGGCGTAAAAAGGCGTTTAAAGACACAGAAAGACATTAAAATACAGGAAAAGACAAAAAAAGGCGCTATCCTAAAATGCAGTTAACATAGTGGGTAAAAGCCAAAAGAAAAATTAACTTTGCATTGGCTGCCGCTTCTCGCCGCCGGCATCGTTGTTGCTTCTGCAGAGTCTACGCATGAACCCTAAGGGAACCTTCAAGATCGCTGAGATTACGCCTAAACTTGAAAGCATCTTTTGAATGTTATCCAAGTCACTTCGGTTGACGGCGCCGATTAGGGGGGCACTGACTAGGAAAATCAATGCGAAAGCGGCAAAGCCAAGAATAAGAGTAAACAGATAAGGCAACTTTAGAAGGCTAACAAAGACGTATGTTACAGCGGCTGCTAAGAGGGATGCAGCAAAGATCTTGGCTGAAGAGCCGAAGTCTGCTTTAGCGTCATAGTTTTTCCAGCTCCAATGAAGCGCCCAAACAACTTGAGGAAGCGTCGCGACTAAACTTCCAATTATGCCTCCGATCACAGCATATTGTGCTCCGCCAATCTGGAAGAAATACATAATTATAAGATAGGCAAGCGGCAAGCCAATGACAAGAGACGCAACGCTTTGCCACATGACTTGACGTGTTTTTTTGATTCCAGTCTGGAAGGTACCTACAGAAATGTTGCCGACTAGAACCAGCAAATTCACCGAGCATGAAAGCGCCAAGAACAAAGGACCATAAGGATACTTAGGAGCAGCGTCAACGACAAACAAAGAACGAAAAAGTCCATCAAGTGGGAACAGAGTATTGATCAAAGGAGTAGAAAGCGCCACTAAAAGCATCGTTGCAGGCACCAGCAGCAATGCTGTATACTTAACTGAGGAAGCAAAAACCGTTTTTATTAGACCAGGTTCTTTTTCTGGATCAATTTTAGAGAAAACCGGAAACAAAGCTGTCGCAACAGGGAAAGAAATGAAGGATAAAAGAACAGCGAAGTAACCTGCAACGTAGTAGTTACCCATCATCCAGCCGAATTTGTGTCCATCAAGCAAATCTCCTTTTCCCGCGTAAATTGCCATTGAGAAAGCGACAACTTGAGGAATCACACCAATCACAATGCTTGACACCGTTAAGGGCAAACCATAATCTAACATTGGCCTTAAAGTTCGTTTTATGTCGCATTTACCTACTTTGCATTTTGCTAAAGGCCTAAACAACACGAAATAGACCAACAGAATAGCTATGACCCCGCCAACAAGAGTTGAAACCACGGTGGCGTATATTGCGCCTAGTACGCCAAAACCAATAATAATTAACACAGGACCCAACGCGGCCTTTACAAACGCTTGAAGAATTTGAGTTAAACTGTTGAGTTTCATTCGCTCAAAACCCACAAAAATGCCGCCTGCAGCCGCAGCAAGAGCACCAGCGAATACGGAAATGGACATTATGGATATGTAAGTAGTTAAGTCGCCGACATTGTTGGGGCTAAGGATGTAAGCTAATGGCTCAGCCACTGCAAAGCAAATAACAGATAAAACCACACCAGTAATTATTTCGAAAATTACTCCCGAATAAATAACATCATGAATCTCTGACTCTTTCCCAGCAGCTCTTAAACTGGCTATTCGCTGGGTTAAAGCAGAGCTAACACCCCAATCCCGAAAGAAACTGATTATTGATGACGGTATCAAAGCCGTACCGTACAAACCTACATCGCTAGCCGGCAGCATGCTCGCTATGACAAGCGTGCCAACAGCCAACACAATTGTAGATAAGGCGACACCGATTAGTAGGTAAAAGCTTCCAGTTGCTGAAGACTTACCCATCTCAAAGGCTTTATCCATTCAGAACTCAAAACCTTTCTTTCCATTGTATAGGAATCGTATTTTTATACGCTTTGGAAACTGCCTCTAAATCCCCCAGCCATAACAAATCGGCTGAACAAGGATTCTTATTTTTAACTAAGCAGTTAACAAAATTTTGTTTTCTATCAAAACGCGTTTGACTAAATGGTGAGAGCCCTGGCACAAGTAAGTTGGAAATAGAAACTGCGTTAAACGGCGTCTGCTCAGCCGAAAATGCTTTAGGCACCAAGAATAAACCATTTCATAACGGAAAGCCTCGAACTTTTTACGTGTGGAGCCAACCTCTGCCGTTTTTCTTTAAAAACTGGTTCCGCACGTTTTCTTCTTGGCTTTTGTTTGGTGGGTGAAGTTGTTTTTAATGAATTTTGACCATCCGCGCACTTCTGGGGTTGGAGAGATAAAGGGTCTTGAACATTTTGGATTGTTTTTTGTCTGATAATCCTTGCCTATGTCGGCGTTTTTCAAAAAGCACTTATATCTGTATGTAGTTTCCCTTTCAGTGAGGATAATTTTATGCGAGTTTTAGCGCATCCAGCAAAAACGATAACTGTTGGCATAGACATAAGCCCCCCTGTTCAATATTGTTTAAATTTACCTGCTGAATGTCGTCCTGACAAAGGGCTAGATATAGCATAAACTAAGAAGGGATTAATATGGCAAGCGCAAATTTGGCTAAAGATATTTATTTAAAAACATTCAAAACTGTTACAGAAAACGACACTTTGTCTCGGTGTTTAGATGCATTCGAAACTGGCATGCCGCCGGTTTTGGCTGTTTTAAACGATAAAGGCAAGTATGAAGGCATAATTACTCGAAGGGCAATTTTGAGGTCAAGACTCGATCCGACGACAACAAAAGTCAAAGCCTTAATGAAAACTGCTCCTCCAGTTGCTTTGGATAATTCGCTGAGTAAAATGGCGAAGCTAATGATTGAAAGCTGTCTGAGACAGCTTCCGCTTCTTGAAAAGAATAAGTTGATCGGGTTTGTTTCGGATGAAACTATCATTCACGCTGCAACGACAACTGATTGGGGCAAAACAAAAATTGACCAAATCATGACTCGGGCACCTCATACGATCGAGGCAAACCGTTCTGTCGGTGCAGGTTTAAGTTTAATGAGAGAATACGGAATTTCACATGTTCCGGTTATGGACTCAGGCAAGCTTGTTGGAATGCTCACAATTGAGGACATCTTAGAGAACATCTATTGGCCTCAGCGCCACCAAACCAGAGGCGACATAGTTGGAGAAAAAATCGAAACCCTAAGCGTTCCAGTTAAAGGCATAATGAATAGCCCAGTCACAACCGTTGACGCTCAAACACCTGTTTTGACCGCTGAGAAATTAATGCATGACCACGACATTTCCTGTTTGCCCGTAGTTTCCAACGAACGACTCGTCGGCATCGTAACTAAACTCGACTTCCTGGAACCGATCTCACAGTTAGAGGTAGCACAACGCAAACTCACCATCCAATTCGGCCTCAAAGAGGTAGAAGTAACCACTGACCAAGAAGGCTTCATGATGGCCGAGTTCGATAGTTTCAGCCACCGATACCAAGAAGCATTCCAACTAGGAACTCTTTTTGTGTATCTTAAAAGCCAGGGCAACACAACCGGGCGGGAAACTCCGCTGATTCACTGCCGCCTCCAGTTCCGAACAGTACGAGGCACATTTGTTAGTTCTAGTGAAGGCTGGGGAGTTGAACCTACATTCCGCGTTGCACTCGACCGCCTTGACCGCCGGCTGCTAAGAAGCAAAGAACTCCTTGCCTACAACCCCAAGTACGCAAAGGATTACATGCGTAAGATTGGGCTTCCGCAAGGAGAAAACTAAACCTCTTCCTTTTTTGGATGGCATTTTTTTTCTTTGGTTTTTTATAGCAAAAATTAGGCCTCAGGCTAATTTGGAGAGGGCTTATTTTTGTCGTTTTTTTGGTTTGGGATTCTAACTTTTTGCAGTTAGAGTGAAAAAAGACATAAAAAGGCGTTTAAAGACACGAAAAGACAGGGAAGGTGAAGCCTGAAATGCCGCTTACTGAACAGGAAACATTCAAAACTAAACTCCAAAGCCAAAGACGAATTGTTATCCCTTCGCTTTTGCGGTGGCGATACAAGATGGAGTCGGGCGAACTGTTAAGAATCCGCCTAAAACTCTTCGAGCAAGGAAGCTATGGAGAAGAAAGTTTTTTGGCAAAAACAGGCGCTGACATGCGCTTAACAGTGCCTAAACTCACCATGGAAATCCTCGAGAAAAAACACGAAAAACATCTTACAGGTGCAATATTCGAAGTAACACTCTGGCCCGCACCACAAGAAACCTCCCACTCAGATGAAGCAGCCCCTCAAAGTATTCAATCAGAACTATTAGGAAGAATAAAAGACACCAGAAGCACCCTAAGTCAGGAAAAAGAAAAATGACAGAAACCATTTCCAACTATTCTAACTAACCCCTATCAACAATTTGTTTTTGAGGCAAGAACGCAGGAACAGCCGGATTATCAGCAACTATAACAATAAAAAAAAGTGTATTTGGTTTAGAAGGGGATGCGTGAGCCGTCAAAGCCTAACTTTGATATGCCTAACTCCTCTTGAACTTCTCTGAGTTGCGCCGCTGTAAAGACTGGGCCGTCTCTGCAAACACGGTATTTGCCAATGACACAGCTTCCGCACAAACCTATGCCACATCGCATCAGCCGCTCCAAACTCGCCTCTAGAGGCAGTTTTCGCTGTTCTGTCAACTCAAAAATTTTCTTAACCATCACTTCTGGTCCGCAGGTGTAAATCATGTCGAATTTTTCCTTGTCCAAGAGGCTTGCGAGCGGTTGGGTAACCATACACTGGAGCCCGTAGGTGCCGTCTTCAGTGGTTGTTATGAGGCTTTTCTCGTTACAAATGCCATTGAGTTCACGTATGAAGAGTAATTCGTCTTTGGTTTTTGCACCCTCGACAAACGATAGACGTTCGGTTTTGGCTGAAAGTTGCTTTGCTAAAAACATCAGGGGGGCTGTTCCTGTTCCGCCGCCGACCAAAAGAACTCTGCCTCGGCTTTCGGTGAAGCTGTTACCAAATGGTCCACGGACTCCAACGGTTTGACCTGCAGCCATGTCATGGAGGTGCCTTGTTGCGTCACCAACTTGCTTGACAGAAACGGAAACCACTCCGTTGTTTACATCCATTATGGATAGTGGGATTTCATCGATACCTGGAATCCACAGCATCAAAAATTGTCCCGGCTTAGCTTTGGCGCATAGTCGATCAACTATGGCGAAGGTTTTGACGCTCGGACTATCCGTTCTGATTTGTACGATTTCTGTGGTTCTAAGAGTATTAGCTGCGATGAGCGAGGTTGACAATTTCTTTTACACTCCCATAATGTTTCTTTCTGACATAATTTTCTACTCCCTTGTTGATTGAAGCAAAAACTTCGAGGTCATCGAAGGCAACCGCGGTACCAACCTGCACAGCTGAAGCACCTGCCAAAAAAAATTGGACGGCGTCCTGCCAATCCATTACGCCACCACAACCAATTATTGGCACGTCGGGAAGTTCTTCTCTGATGTCGTAGACAGCGCGCAAGGCTACCGGTTTGATGGCTGGACCAGATAAACCGCCTTTTATATTACTTAGGATTGGACGCATTGTTTCGGGGTCAATAGCCAACGCTTTAAGAGTGTTTACCGCTGTCAACGCGTCTGCACCTGCCTTAACCGCCGCCTTAGCAGTCACCGCTATATCGGTCACGTTTGGAGAAAGCTTTACGATCAAGGGCTTGTTAACTACTGCTTTGACGCCCTCAACTACTTCCGTGAGGAGCTTGGGGTTTTGACCGATTTCGGAGCCTGTGAACTGTACGTGCGGACAAGAAACATTGAGTTCCACCGCGTCTGCACCTGCCCCAACGGCTTTTTTGGCAACCGTGGCATATTCGTCCGCCGAGTACCCAAAGATGCTTACTATCAAGGGGATTTTGAGAATTATTTTGGCGAACTTTATTTCTTCAGAGTACAAGTCAATTCCTGGATTAGGCAAACCCACAGCGTTAATCAAGCCAGCTTCTGCCTGGACAACAGTTGGATTAGGGTAACCGAATCGAGGTTCTACGCCGATGGATTTTGAAACCACTGATCCCGCTCCGGCTCTTGCCACTCGGTTTAGCGATTCGGCAGAGTAACCCAAAATGCCAGATGCCAACATAGTTGGGCTAGCCAATGCCAAACCAGCAACACTAGTGCTTAACAAATTGCCTTCCAAATAAAATCACCGTTCAATCTAGTTTTGTTGGACCTGAAAGATAAAGTTTCTTAAACGGATTTGGCTGGGTTTTGCCGCTTTGGGCAGTTTTTGCTCTATAGAGTCGATACATTATATATTTTTTTGAGTGTGAATAGGAAGGTTTTTCTATTTGCGCTAGGTAAAAAACTACACAGGTAGGAAAAAAAGTTCCTATCCACCGATAAATTAGCGAAGTGAACTGTTAACGATACTCAACAGCACAAGGTTTACGCATACTCTCGCATGCAAACTTGTTCTTTCAAGTTTTTGCAGCCTGAGTCAAAATCAAAAACAGGTTTAGTCTAAAAAAGGGGTTATAATTTTGAAAGACGTCCAGAATGAAAAGCCCGAGAATGAAATTGAGCTAAACAAAGTCGGCGTTGAAGGTTTAAGAAAATACGTTATTGTCAAAGATCCAGACAAAAGCTACCACACAATTGTGACAATTAACAGTTACATAAAACTGCCCTCAAACCTCCGAGGCGTCCACATGAGCAGATTTGCCGAATCCATAGACGAAATCCCAGAAGAAACCACATCAATCGAGGATCTGGCAGAAAAAATAAGCCAAACTAGCCTTGCGAAACACAACCTCGACTGCTGCACTAAAGTGTTCTGTGAATTTCCATTCGATCGAATCAGACCCAGCGGGGAAAAAGAAAGCGGCATAGCACAAATGACAGCTAAATATTCGACAAACACGAAGCGCAAATCAATCGGCATATCCGTTAACGGAGCCTTAGCTTGTCCCTGTTCAAAAGAAATGTGTGGCGGTTTGACGCATAATCAGAGGGGAAACCTCAACGTTGAGATTGACGTGTCCAAAGGAAAAATTGCGCCAGCGGAACTAATTGATGTTTGTAGCCAAAGCTTCAGCTCGCCAACTTTCTCGATACTTAAGAGGCCTGAGGAAAAGAGGCTGGTTGAGCAGATGCATGAGAACGCACGGTTTGTGGAGGATGTGGTGCGGAAATGTGTGCAGTCGCTCCGCGAAAAATATCCCAAACGCTACTGCACTGTTAAATGTTCCAGCTACGAGTCTATCCATGACCATAACGCCTACTCTGAATGGCGGGGAACATTGTAGACGGCGAAGCCAATGTACAGGTTAAGGGTTGAATCTGGATTTGACGCTGCGCACAAGTTAGAGGGCTTTGAGGGCAAATGCAGTCGCCTGCATGGCCACACCTATAAAATTGAGGCTTTTTTGCTTACAAAAAATCTTGACTCAATCGGGATTTCCATGGACCTAAGAACCCTAAAAGAGAAACTGACCCACATAACCGAACAGTTTGATCACAGTTACCTCAACGACCACAAAGAACTTGGCAACCCAACAACAGAAAACGTCGCTTGCCACATTTTTCAAAAGCTTAAAGTTGACCTGCCAGAAGGCGTCTTGTTGGAGAAGGTCAGGGTATGGGAAACACCCAAAAGCTGGATAGAATACTTTGAAGGATAAAATCTTCATTAAAAACCTTGTTTTACCCTGCCACGTCGGCCTCACGGAAGAGGAGCGTCGCCAAAAACAAAACGTTATCTTTGACATTGAAATTTCTTGTGATCTACGTCAAGCTGGAGCAACCGATGACATAAACCAAACCGTAAACTATTATGAAATTAAAGAAACAATTCTAAATACAGTCGAGAAAGAAGAAATCAAACTCTTAGAGCACCTTGCAGAAACCGTTGCCACAATTGTCCTTAAGGACCCAGCGGCTTTGGGTGTGAGGGTAGCGATTAAGAAAGAGAAATATGCCAGCAGCCCTGAGATGGGCATTGAGATTTCAAGGGACCGCCATGGTTGAGGCATACGTTGCATTAGGCTCCAACGTCGGCAACCGAGAAGCTAACATAAAGGCGGCCTTAAAGTTTCTTGAGCCAAAAGCAAAATTAAAGGCAGTCTCACCGCTTTATGAAACTAAGCCTATGTACATGGAACAACAAGAGTGGTTTTTGAACGCAACAGCTAAAATCGAGACGAACTTGACACCCAAAGAACTTCTATCTTTTTTGAAAAGCATCGAGCAAAAAATGGGTCGCAAACCCACTCAAAGAAACGGCCCACGAATCATAGACTTAGACATCCTTTTTTACGGCGGCCAAGTGGTTGACGAAGGCGATTTACAGGTGCCTCACCCCAAAATCGCAGAAAGAGCGTTTGTCCTTGTCCCACTATCAAAAATTGCAGGCGACTTTGTACACCCCACAATCGGCAAAACCATTATGCAACTCCTCGGAGAGCTAAAATATGATCACTCAGAAATCAAACAGAGAGACGACGACAAATGAAGGTTTACGTGAAAACCCCAGCGCGGCTACATCTAGGACTGATCGACTTGAATGGGGACTTGGGCAGGCTTTTCGGCGGCTTAGGAGTCGCAATCGACCACCCAAACGTTGTGTTGGAAGCAAAAAAATCCCAGACTCTCAAGATAATAGGTGAAAAGCCAGAATTAACCTGCAAGTATGTAAGCCAATTTCTTGATACTTACAAAATTAAAGAAAAAGTGGCAATTGATGTTAAACAGGTGATTCCTCAGCACGTTGGATTGGGCTCGGGGACGCAACTAGCGTTGGCGGTTGCCGCTTCTATCTCGCGGTTGTTTAACGTCAAAGGTTCCGTTCACGAGTTTGCGGGGGCGTTAGGTAGAACGGCTCAGTCAGGCGTGGGCACCGCCGTGTTTGCTCGGGGCGGTTTAGTTGTTGACGCCGGAAAAAATACATGTAACCCATCAAAGAAAGAAATCCCGCTTATCATAAGGATGCCCTTCCCAGACGAATGGCGCTTTGTTGTAGCGATACCAAACACCAACAAGGGCCTATCAAATGAGGCAGAGGCATCTGCATTTGGGAAACTTCCAACTATGCCAGCAGTTGAGGTTGGCAGAATCTGTCGGTTGACCATGCTCAAACTTCTCCCAGCCATACCAGAACGCGACATACAAAGTTTCGGAGAAGCCCTAACCGAAATCCAACGCATTGTAGGCGACAGCTTTGCGGGAGCGCAAGGCGGGAGATTTGCCAGCAATCCAGCAGGAGAGTGTATAGAGTTAATGCTTGAAAATGGCGTTTACGGCGCGGGACAGAGTTCGTGGGGACCTACAGTTTACGGATTGGTAGAAAGCGCCAAAGCAAATGCAGTCCAGACTAAAATTCAGGACTTTCTTGACGAAAGCGTGGGCGGAAACGTTTTTGTCGCCAGAGCTAATAATCGAGGAGCAGCAATTAGAGTTTTGGATAGTTAAAGTTTAGCAAGTCTGGTTGACTGCAGAATCTAAGAATGCACGAGTATTTTGGTAAAGAAGGATTCCATGTCAGTTTTGCTAGCAATCGTTTTGAAAGTGAATTTGCCCCAGTCAGTAACCATGAAAACTCTTTTCTTTCCGTTTGAAGCACCCGATAGTAAGCCTTCCCTCTCCATCAGATACAGGGTCGAGTAAACCGTTGATGCGCTCAACGAAACGCCGAATGAAACGCGGATAAAGATGAGGGCATCATAACCAGAAAAACTAATGTTCTCGAAATGACCCAGAATAGCGTATTCCAACAAAGACGAGACAAATTTTTTAGCAAATTTCCGCTTAATCCCAAGTTCCAAAGCTAGATTACCTGACATTGTCGTGAAACCCGCCTTTAGGATAAAACCAAAGGCTTGCCTTAAAAGCGAATATTACCAAAACCGATACAACGCGTAAACGTTCAACAAAACCACAGAACGAAGTTAATTTGGCTCACCTAATAAAAATGGAAAGAATGAATGGAGAGGTCCGTGACTGCGAAAAGGTTATGAAGGGTTTAAAGAAAGATGCAACATCTGTTTTGAAAGGCTACCAACTACACCATAATTACATTAGACCCCATAAAACTCTTAAGGGAAAGACGCCAGCCGAAGCATGCAGAATAATTATTGAAGGAAATGACAAGTGGAAAACGATGATTGAAAACGCAAGTAAAAAGAACTTATAATCTGTATCTTTTTCGCTTCCATTGCTTTATGAATTCTCTAATAATTATTTTTAAGCTTTAATTAAATTGCTTTCCACATTTATCGCAGGATTCTTTTTTATAATCGTTTATCATTCCACAATTGAGGCATACCCTCCCCATAGCGGATGGAGTTAGAGAAGCTGTCTTGTTTTCAAAAGCTTGAATTCGCTCAAAGTAACTGTGGATTTTTTTTTCTACCTCTTCTGACACGACTTCCGCATTTATTTTGAAAAAAACCGCTGCAAGTCCAATGAAGACTATTACATAGCCTACGAAAACTAAGATTTCGCCTGTAGCAATGGCGCTTGTATTCGAGTTATATCCGTCAGTGTAGGTAAATGTAACTGGCGTTGCAAGTGCTGTTGTTATCTGATGCCAACCAGTCCAACTTGTCCATGCGCCAATGCCCACAAAAAGTATGCTAAAAAGAAAATATGAGATTGAAGCCCAAATTGCCCTTAGCCATGAAACCATATATTTGCCACGTCCTCTCTGACAGTAGCAAATGTTCGTCAGCATTATAGATTTACTATTTAGTTTGCGTAGGGCAATATATTGTCACCCTTTCAATCGAGGGTTTTACAGAACCCTATCACCCGATTCTTAACAGGCAGAAGTATCGCCTATGAAGTTAACAGAACCCCAAATCGAAACGCTTATTATTTTGCTTGGCTGCATCACCGTGCAGGGAACCTAATGCCAGAAAACAGCAAAATAACTGTAACTGCGCCTGCACATTTGCACACGGGCAACTTTGATATGACCGGCGATTTAGGACGGCTATATGGAACCGTCGGCTTCGCCGTCGACATGCCTCTTGAAATTGAAGTATCCAAAGCAAAAGACGTCAAGGCGGAGGATGAGGCAGCTTTTCTTTTCGCTAGTCGTTTTGTAGACGCCTACAAGCTGGCGGGAGCAGAAGTAGTTGTAAAACGGAGCATCCCCAAGTTTGTGGGCATGGGCTACCACACTACTCTGGCGCTTTCCATTGGATTGGCGCTCGCAAAAATGTACGGGCTCAAATTAACCACTGAACAAATTGCATTAACTATGAAGCGCGGGGCAATCACTAGTCTGGGTGTCCATGCTTTCAAAGTAGGTGGCTTCATTGTTGAAGGAGGCTTCCGAGTGGCGGAGAGGGAAAAAATGATTCCGCCGCTGATTTTCCGCCAAGATATACCTAAGAATTGGCAATTCGTCATCGCCATCGCCAAAGAGCCTCAAGAAAAAATCGTTAAAATGCGAGAAAACGAAGATCACATCCTGCGCAACCTCAAACTCATGCCAAAAGAAACCTCCGACATGCTTTCAAGACTCGTGCTCGTCAAAATTATCCCCGCCATTGTAGAGAAGGACCTTAAATCGTTCGGCGAAGGGTTGACAGCTTTTAATTCTGAACTGGGCAAATTCTGGAATGAATATCAATGCGGAAGAACCTACTGCCACCCCGTCGTGGAAGAAGCAATAAAGATAATTCTCAAAAGAAGCACCTGCGCATGCCAGACCTCTTGGGGACCAACTTGCTACGGCATAGTGGATAAACGCAAAGAAGCTGAAGCCCTTACCAAAGAACTCAAAGACTTTTTGGCAAAGAATGGCGGTGGAGAAGTCTACTGCGTTAAAGCTGACAACACTGGAGCGGTTATTGGAGGCAAGTAACCCTTGGTTAAAGCCGTCGGGATTGACTCGGGCACCAAAACCATGGATATTTACGGTTTCGACGACCAAGACGGCAGCACCATAATCGATGTAGCCATCCCCCGCGACCAAATCACCGAATCCGCTAAACAGGTCGTGGAGAAGCTGCGGGAAACTCAACAACGTGTGGGAAAAATCGATTGCATCGTGGGTCCGTCAGGCTACGGAATGCAACTCAAACAAGCGAAGGATGCGACCGACGAGGAAATTGCCGAAGCCACTTTTGTTACCGAGGCTGATGTGAAACGACGCCTGCGAATCATCGGACTGCGGGAGCTTATGCTGCTGCTCCGTGGCGCAGACGACTTGAACACCTACTTCACCCAGAGCGTCATCCACCTTACCACTGTGCCCAAGTACAGAAAAGCCAACAAAATTGATATGGGAACCAGCGACAAAGTGCTCAGCGTCGTTTTGGCTGCCAAAGACCAGTCAGAACGGCTTAAAATCCCCTATAAAGAAACATCCTTTATTCTTGTTGAAGCGGGGTTCGGGTACACCTCTGCGATTGCCGTTCAAAGTGGACGAATCATAGATGCGATGGCAGGCACTGCGGGGTTCCCGTCTTTTTTGGGAAGCGGCTTCTTCGATTCAGAAGTAGCCTACGCCATAGCCAACGCTACCGATGACTTCTCGAAGCAACTGCTTTTCGCGGGGGGAGTAGCTTCATACGCCAAAGTTGACCAATCCAAACCCCTAGAAGAATTTATTCAAAACGCAGAGTCAAACTCCAAGGCAAGGGAAGGCCTCAAAATGATGCTTGAGTCTGTTGTAAAAGATGTAGCATCATTATTACCGTCATCTATACCTAAAGAAATTATTTTAAGCGGCAGATTCACCCGAATTCCTGCGTTTTTAGAGGCTATAAACGATAGTTTCCAAGAATTCTTCAAAGCCACAGGCATAAAAACCAACGTTACACTGCTTGAAACAAGGGCTAAAGTTTCCAAGCAGGCGGCAGAGGGCGCGGCAGTTTTCGCCAACGGGTTAGCAGGCGGAAAATACAAAACACTTGTCTCGGCGATGCGGTTGAGGGAGAGCGAAGGGTCAGTTTTTAGCAATCTCTATTTTGGCGACCAGATCGCAAACGGGTTAGGAAAGTTCAAGAAACTTTAACTCGCCTTCTGTTAGGCCACCACATTTAGCTATCTTGCTCTGACGTGTTTGAATAAAGCGAGCAAAAATGTACTAAGTGCGAACGCTTGTAAAGGTGTATGTCCAACGCGAGCCACAGCCGTTGATGAAGAGAAAGGCGCGACGTGACTGAGTCCAGATGCATCCTTTATGCATGATGCCTTAAAGAATGCACTCGAAAAGGGCACTACCATTAAATGTTGCAGGAAAAAAAATGAATTCCAGAAACAGGGTGAAATAACAGTAAATTCGCATAATTCCCAGATAATCAATATGGTTGCCTTTATTTGTTCACGCAACCACAAAAGGAGAGAAGGAAGTAGGATAGCTAATCAATAATTGTTTCCAATACGAATATGCAACCCCAAAAGGAATAATAATTATGTTTAGGATGCTTAAATAAAATTCAGCCAAGCAGGTTAATAGATTAGGCGGGCGTGTTGGACGTAACCCGCCTTCTGTTGTCTGTGGCAGTCGGCTAATCGGGCTACCCGCGCACTCCGGCAGATTCCTAATCGAGGTAGATTTATCAGGTAGTATGTATACATTATGTATGGTAAACAGTATGGCAAGACAGATTTCAGTCTCAAACGAAGTCTACGAACTTCTATCAAAGCACAAGGGCAAAAAGAGCTTCTCACAAGTCATAAAAGAAAGCCTCTGCGCAAATGAAAAGAAAACCGATATAATGAAATTTGCTGGAATCATGAAAAACGAAAAGGAAGAACTTGAGCAGTTAAAAGCCCAAATTGCCACCGAAAGAGAAGCTAACTACGGCAGATCATTTAAAGAGGAATAATGACGTTAATCGATACAAACGTTATTATCGATTTCCTAGCTGGCGACAAAAAAATTGTTTCCTTAATACAAGAACTCGCCGCTAAAGAGGAAATAAAAACCACCAGCATAACAGAGTATGAATTACTTAAGCATAAAACAAAACTAAAAAGACAGCTTGCTGAAGACTTTCTATCCGAATTAACGGTTTACCCCTTCGACAAAGACGCCGCCAAAGAAGCCGCCATGCTTTTTCAAGAGTTACAAGATGCCGGAAAAATGATTAATGAAAACGATTTGCTTATAGCAGGAATTTCACTGGCGCAAAATGAAGTTTTGTTGACAAGAGACCAGAAACTCGCCAGCGTCGGCAAAGATAACATAAGAATTGTCTAACTACAAAGGCTCTTTGAAATGTTGAAAGTAGGCTGGTGTGTTGGCAATAACCCGCTCTGCTGTTACGGCGTTCAACTGGTCGAACCATGGTCCATTTTAATAAGACTATGTTTAGAGAGTTAAAATTGGTAAGAAACTTTTTTTCTCTGCCTAACCTCTCATAATCAGATAATGGATATGTCAGAAAAAATAAAAGTCGGCATGCGAGGACAGATAGTCATCCCCAAGAAATTCCGTAAGAAATTCAACATTGAAAGTGGAATCATACTCGAAATTAACGCGACAGACGACGGCTTATTTTTGAAACCCTTCAATCCATTAAGTGAGTTGAAAGGACTTGGAAAAGGTGTCTTCGGAGACCCAGTTGAGTACCAGAAAAAATTGCGTAACGAATGGGAATGCCAAAAATAGTCTTAGATACAAATATTCTAATTTATTTTCTATAGGGGATTGAACCTCAAGCGAGTAAGGTTAAAGAAGTTTTAAGCAAATTCATGAAGGCAAAGAAGCGAAGGAATCATTTCAACCATAACCGTCGCCGAAGTCCTAACAGGCTTCTACATAGCAGGGGACGAAAACAGAGCCCTTGAAATAAAAAAATTGATAAACGATTTAACCCTCAACAGCTTCAAAATAGCCCCAGTAACTTTTGAAATTGCCGATTTAGCCGCCAACCTGCGAGCAAAAAGAGGCGGAAGATTACCAGATGCGTTGATTGTAGCAAAAGCGTTAAACCAAAAAGCAGATTGCCTCTACACTGAAAACAAAGATTTGCGACGCTTCAATGAAGAAATCGAGATATTCAATTTAGAAAAATAGATTTCTTTGTCTTTTTGCCCTTGCAAAGGGACGCTATTAGACTATTTCCCATAGACTATGGCCTTGGTTTCCAAATTCCTGTGTTATGAATGTTCCCGGAAAATAAATGAAAAAAGTCAAAATGATTTAATTATTTACTTGAAGAGGGGCTTGTCTTGGATGTATTCTTTTCCGGTTCGCATGGCGATTTCGGCTTTAGCCAGTTCGCTGCCCAGATAAGCGGCGTGGCTAAGGTTCCCCACCGAGCAAGTTTCAAGAATTTTGCAGTAGACCCCTTCGGCAGTTTTTCCCTTAACAATCAAGTCTGGTTCCGCTGAATCTGCGGAGACGAAATGGGCTGCAACAATATATCGCTGTTCGCGATCGATAAAAAACCTAAAACACCCCGTCTTGTCTAACTCTATAAGTTCCGCGTTCTGGTTAGCTAATAAAACATGCGCCTTTTGCTCTAGCTCATGGTTGTAGGGTTCTTCTCGGTTCCTTTTGTCCTTCAAGATGAGCAGGTCTATGCCCAAGTCTTTTGGAACGGAACCTCGTCGTTTCGCTATAAACATCATTTTTGAAGCGGTAACTTCTTCTTTGATGCTGCCCTGCGCCTTATCGCTCTTCTGGGTTGCCAACAACATGCTTGCACCGACTTCGCTGCTAAGGCGCGCGACCAAGGCGTTTACGCCAACTGAGTCTGCATCCATCAGCTCCGTGACGTTTGAGACCCCGACAAAGATTGGAACGTCTGGATTTATTTCAGCAAACTGGCGAAAAGCACAAAAAGAGCCCGAGACATCCAACGGGTCCAAAATTACGTCGCCAAAAACTTTCTTGATCCCTAAGCGCTTTGCTTTTGTGATAACTACTTCAAGCTGAGCGACGCGGTTCTCTATGCTTTTGGGAAAGAAACCGTCCTGCTGGTTAGTCGGGATGGCAACGACCGCAACGTTGTCTGGAACCGGCACAATTGCGTCCAAGTTTCCTGCATCGACGCTCAAAACCAAGTCGGCTCCTGCTGCGACGGCAGCTTTGATTTCCTCGGGATCAAGCGAATCGATGCTTACGGGCACATTGACGGCTGCTTTTGCCGCCAAAACAATCCGTGCTGCGTCTTTTGGTCGGCTTTCACCAGCAACCATCCCAACATCAACCAAATCAGCGCCTTCCTCGACATAACGTCTTGCCAAACGCTGGACTTCACTATCGCTAAGTAACGCTGCATCGACGATTTCAGCCAAAATCCTCATAGGGAAATCTCGGCCCACTGCCAAGTTGCCAATCAAAATGTTGTCGGGCTTTTTAAGCAAAACGTCTCGGTTCTCTTCTGCGCGCGATATTTCATCAAGGGCTTTTTGCTTTAGTTTTTCTCTTAGCAGTTCGTCGGCTGGAACAGTAGTTGATAAACTCACTTCGCTAAGCGATTCCAAAACAGTTGGCAGGTCAGCAGCGTATTGTGGACCCTTAAAGGCTCGAACCCCAACAGCCTCTGAAATAGCCGCGGTATCGCCTCGAATTAGCCCCGGAACCAAAATCAAATCAAAGCCACTTAGATTCGCAGCTTTTAGGGCTTTACTGATAGTTTGAGGGGTCAAAAACGCAGCCACAGCAACGTTGAGGGCTAAAACCTTGGTTTCAACAGGGCTTTCCCGTGCATAGCACTCTACAGCATCCTTAGCCATCAAACCCGTTACTAAAAGTACCTTCACTTTTGCTTCCTCCAACTTTCCACCCGCTGAGTCAAATCATCCATGACTTGTGAGTAAGCAGAGTTTGGAGCCACTCGATTTATAACTTGATGGCAATCGTTGATAACCTCTAAGAGTTTGGCAAGGCGTATCTCTTGTTTCTGATCAGGTAAGTAAATTTTTACACGTGTGGCAGCAATTATAGCTTCCATAGTCAGGCACATAGCGCGGCTATGGGCTTGAGGAAACATGCAGGTTGCCCATATCGACTCGGCCTTAAATGTGACACGGGTTTTCATTGTCACTTTAGTTGCCATTAGCTCAAGATGTTCGACTGAAACCTCAATTGTCGCGTCAGCAAAACTTAGCTTTGGGGCATTAACTAACTTCGCTTTCTCGAACCATTCCGGGGGCAGTTTACCATTTGGATTGGCTTCTTTGAAGGCTGAACGGTAGAATACTTCTATATCTTTTGTCAAATTTACTACTGCGCACCGGTTTGTTTTGACGTTGCGGTAAGTTTGCGATGAGTTGAAAAGGTCAACTGTGAGGTGCTGCTCATCCTTCAGAGTAATGCCCATGGGTGCCGCATTCGGTTCCCCTTCCGCACTGTATGTGGATAAGATGGCCTCGGCGGCTACTCCTTTTTGAAAGCCTAAACCCACCAGATTTGCTGCCAAGTCACAATCACCCAGAATTTTCTTAGCACCCCATTATACAATCTGTAAAATTTCAGGGAGCAATAATAAAGCTTTGCCAACACAGATACTATTAAGTTAAGTTACCCAATAGTTCAACTGTTATTCAACTTGTGGTTGGCGAGTTACAATCCACAAAATATATAAAGATATACTGTTGTTGTATTAGCTTGAGCATGCCCTTAGACCAAAGGACGTGTTTCGTGTGTTAATTGATGTATCTATTTAGTTTTTTCTCTTAACTCGTCAGGCGTTATTTTTGTTAAGCTAGTACCACAGTTTCTTAAATATTGGTAAAGTTTTTCGCTATTTTCTCCTAATACCAAAAAGTAGTCACCAGATTTACCCAATCTAACGTCGGTATCAGCTCTAAAGTACTTGAAACTGCCTTTTGTGGTTGAGAGAAAATTTGATAAATCATCAAAAATCGGAAGGTCTTCAAATAGCGACCTTTCCTCTTTTGTAGCAACACCCGCTAGAGATTCTGTGGGAACAAATACTAAGGGTCTGGCAATAAACTGGGTCAAATCAATCTCTCTTCTGTTGATGGGTGTCATAAATCTTAAAATTGCTGTGTTTCCACCAAGTTCATGAACAAAAACCTTTTTTGACCACGGATAAACGGAATAAAGGCGATCAAAACCTTGTTTACCAAAATACTCATGTTTCTCTTTCATAGCCATAACAGTAACTCTAAGCAATAGGTCAGCTACTGAAATCAAAGAATTACAGTTTCCGCCCTTGTAAACTACAGATAAGCCTTGAAAATGAGATAGTGCTTCCCAACATGGGGTATTACAGGATTCAAAATGGTCAATGTAAATTTTTTCAACGCCTTTATTACCATATTCGTTAAGATAGAAGTAAGCAACATTATGTGGGTAACCATTTGTAATTATGCGCAAAAACTCAACTGGATTCTTGGTTTCAGGTTGATCTTGACCATATATAGATATTGCTGGATTCTTAGCGGGATTATAGCGAGTAAAATACACATCGATTCGTTCTATCTCTTCCTTAAGGCCATCAAGAAAAGGCATAAGAATTTGATTTTCATGTTCAGGTGCTAAACGTGAAATATCATAAGCTTTTAAAACAGTTCGCTTTGTTTTAATTCCCAGTTTATCCAGAGCACCTTTCATGCAAGCACTGTAAGTATCGATGAATTTTTTTTCATCTTTACATGTTACGGCAATACCTAGCAATCCTTCAAAAACATTAGGCTTGTTACCAAGCTCGATCTTTACGGAATCAATACCTATAGCTACCACAGAAGACACACCCTTGTTTTAGATTAGTGGGTTTTTGCTCTTAATCTTTTCGTTTACGTTACTTTTAATTTTTGTTTGATTTCCCTTTCGTATTCTTCCTCTGTTATTACGCCCTTTTCAACTAACAAGTCAACTAAAGCAGAATACATACTATCCAAGAGGTCTATCTCTTCTAAGGGGTCTCTTTCAACTTTTGCTTTCTTCATGTTTTTCACCTTTCGTTAAGTAGCCTTGTTCGCTTAGCCAATTCATAATGATTTGCCTTAGCGTATCACTGTATCCTTCGCCAAGCTTACCGACAACTTTGTCTAAAATTTTTACTACGCCATTTGTCAACCGGATATAGAAGACGGAAGTGACATATTCTTCTACATGAAAAGGGCATTCGTTTCACTGAATATTAGAACAGGGTTCAGTTAACTGCGAAATCAAGTAAGATGGGTGAAAGAGAAGGTCGGTTCAAAGTAGTTATCTCTTGAATTTTTTGGCTTTGGCGCAAAGTATTAGACTTGTTGCACCTGCAACGAGCGCAATTACGGCAATAATCGTTGTAAACTCTGGGACACTGAATACTTTCAGCGAAGGAAGGTTCGCAGGGGAATCGGTTGGGTTGGCTGAGGATGTTGAGGTTTGTGTGGGGCTTGGGCTCGCAGCAGTAGAGGTTGGTACCGGATCTGTGGCTGACGAAGTCGGAGATGGTGTTGGATTCGCTGCTGGCGAAGTCGGAGATGGTGTGGGGCTGGCTGTTGGTTCGGGAATAGGATTTACGGTGAGTGAAATCTCGCTGGAATTAACCTCTGCGCCAGCACTATCTTTTACTTGCAAAATGAAACTCCAAACTCCACAAGCTGTGTCAGAAGTAGTCGCGAAACTGAGGTTAGCTGAGTTTGAGTCTACGTAAGAAAGATTTCCGTCTGGTGCCCATTGGAACCATTTATACTCGAATGGATTGGTGCCTGTTAGCTGTGAGGATGCAGTTAGATTGCAAGTCTCAGCTTGGTTAATTGTGTTCGAAGAAGCAAAAACAGTTGGAGCAACTAGCAGAGGATTTGCGTTAACTATAACGGCGTTAGAGGCGGATGAGGTGTATGGGATCGAAGCATTGTCCGTTACTGTGCAAGTAATTGAATGTGAACCAATCGTAGAGCTGTAAGTGTAATTTGCTGTGTTAGAACCTGCCTTGTTGCCATCTACATACCACTGGTAACTGACAGATGGGAAGCCGCCAGAATAGTTGGCTGTGAACAGCTGAGTTTGACCTGCATCTAACGTGAATGGACCAGCAGGAGTGATAGAGACTGTTGGAGGAGCATTTACTGTTAAGATTGCAGCACAAGACTGGGAAGAAACGCAACCCATGCTGTCTGTAACCGTGACTGTAATCGAGTAAGAACCCATTGCACTAGGTGCAATAGTGAACGAGGGGGCATTTTGCCCGTTTTGTAAAACATTGTTGAGGTACCATTGATAAGATGAGTATATTCCTGAACCCCCATTAGGCGATGCTGTGAACTCTTTTTCTTGACCTGAATCTAAAATCCAAGTATTGGGCAGTACGCTAACACTTAGAATGGGATTCTCCGTTATTGACACATTATTTGAGGCAAGTGATTTGATCGGCACTGAAGCGCTATCAGTTACAATGCAAGAAACTTGATGCGTACCATTCTCTACAGTAAAGGTGTACGAGGCGCAATTACTTCCAACTGCCCCGCCATCTAGATACCATTGGTAAGAAAGGGAACCGGTACCGCTGTTAGGGACAGCCGTAAATGTCTGGACCTGGCCAACATCTAGGTTAATGGGACCAGCAGGCTGTACACTTACAGTCGGCGATGCGCAGACAGAAACAGAAGTGGAAAATTCAGAATTCACTCCCAGATTGTCAGTAACTGACGCAGTGATTGTATGTGAACCTAAAGTTGCAGGTGAATAACGAAATGTTGAACTTCCCTGTCCCGTCTGAAGGGAGCCATCAACGAACCACTGGTAAGAAGAGTAAGTGCCTGAACCACCTGACGCGGTAGCCTTGAACGTTTTCGATTGCCCAATATCCATGCTCCAGTAAGTCGGTGACAAACTAACGGTAGGCGGAGTCATAACTACGACAGATAAAGAATTAGTTGTTACTTGTTCGGAGAATAAATCGGAAATCTGAAGTTCAAATTGCCAAGTTCCAGTCTCGGTTGAAGCTGAGGTTGAAAAGTAGTAGGTGGAATCAGTCGCGCCGTCAATCGGCGAATAAGAACTTCCACCGGGAGGCATCTCAAGCCATTGGTATGTGTATGGCGAAGTGCCTGTGGTCACTGGCGAAGAAGACAAAGTACTCGCTTGGTTTTGATCAAGCGTGTACGCGGAAGCAGCAATAGAAGGAGCGTATAGATCGTCATTTACAATTATCGACACAGGGTTAGACGTAACAGTTTTCGGGATAGCGGCTGAGTCAGTTGCGTTAGCGTACAAGGAGTATTCACCAGCAGCATCAGGGTTAAAGTCATAACTTGATTGGTTAGTTCCAACTTTTTCTTGGTTTAGGTACCACGTGTAATTATAAGGACTCAAACCGCCCGAAGCTGATGCATTGAACATTATGTCTTGGCTGAGATCAGTTGTAACCGAAGAATATGGATACACCGCCCCAGGTGAGATTGAAGGCAGCACAGTGACTTTCTGAGAAGCTGAAAAGAGGTTAAGGGTTTGATTAACAGTCAAGACTTGGACTGAAGTATTGCCTATATAATTTAGTAAAGCTGCGAAGTCGCTTTGTCCTATTTCATCTGCGTCAGTTACCGGAGTTGTGACAACACTATGGAAGAATATTATGACCCAACTGTTTGTATCATATGCGTTCTGAACAAGGTATTCATCTTGGGGCAAAGCTTCTGAGTCTCCTGTTTCACCCGGAAATCCCATCGGAAGGCTCATTTGACTGGGACTTGGAGGAAGTGGCATAAAATATCCTGAACCATATGCGTATCTTAATGACCGGTAATATTGCAAACCGATGCTATCAACATGAGGGTTTGAACCACCGTACGGATATGCAAAATCAGTAGCTGAAAAACCATTTGCCTGCAAACATTGTTGAGATGCATTGAATTCATAATTTACCTGTTCATCAGTTAGAGAAGTCATTTCTTGATGATCTACTGTGTGGCTGCCAATTTCACTTCCATTACCCTGTAATGCGTGAAGATCAGACATGTTCATGTAACCGTCAGTTCCGATTAAGCTTGTAATGATGTAGAATGTTCCGTTGAATCCATGTTCTTGCATTACGGGAAAGGCATTTTCAAATTGAGTATCTATTCCATCATCAAAAGCTATTGTTACAATGCCTGAGGTTTGCTCTGCCTTTGTGAATTTAATTGGCGAAGACATTCCAACATTTAATATTGCTATCGCCAAAACAACAACAAGTAATACTTTAAGTGATTTATTCAATGAAATTCATCCTTCTTGCAAATAGTTAAGTGACCAATAGCGAAAAAGGAAAAACTCGATATATGGTGGTTATTCCCGAAGCTGACATGTTCCCATTTATGAAATGGCCCATCAAGAATACTGCAAAATCCGCCTGAAAGAAGCTGAAGATTAACCTTAGAATCGCATCGAATTGACTTAGAGTTCAGTTTCCTCTCAGCAGTTGGAACAACTGGTAGTGCAGACCTAAATGTCAGGATGTAGGTGTGGGCTGCCAGTCACGCTTCTTTAAATCCGCAATGACTCTTAAATGGGCAGGGTATTTGTTATGAGTACGATTAAGTGTGAAAGTTGTGGAGCTGACCTGTCTGAAGGAGCCAAATTCTGCTCAAAATGTGGGACTCCAGTAGGCGTAAAAGAAGTGTTTACAGTCCGCTCAGAAGATCTTGTTTCGAAAATCAAGGAACTGCTTCATGAGGGGGACGTATCAAGAATCATTGTGAAAGACGAGAACAATAAGACCCTCTTAGAAATACCAGTTTGGGCAGGTATTGTAGGAACAATATTAGCTCCTTGGGCAGCAGCCTTGGGCGCAATAGCAGCTTTAGCAACAAAATGCACAATCACTGTTATTAGGCAAAAAAGCTAGCCAGCACAAACAAGACCTATGGCATGTCAAAATGATTCAATGACACAAAGAATACAATCAATCAAAACTTACATCCATTTGAGGAAATACTGTATCAAGAATCAAACAACCAAATCACCGCTAAAGTTGCCCACAAATTGAAGACACTGTTAAACTAATGGAAGCTGGCTATGAGTACCACATGGAAGTCGAAGGACACAAGTTATTTAGGAAGCGCAAATGGCGACAAAAATAGAAGGTTGCTGTAAAAACAACAGGGTTTTTAAGGAATTATTTTCTTTATTTCAGGTAGGATTTTGAGGTTTCAGTTTTAGAGAAATATTTTGGTGGTATAGAAAGCTAAAATGGCAATTAAGGTAGCGCTAGTTTACCCGTATTTTCATCCGTCAAATGATAATTCAATTTTCCGTTTTCCACCTCTGGGTTTAGGCTACGTTGCTGCCGCCTTGCAGAGGCGAGGGTTTGAGGTGGAACTGGTTGACTGCACTTTTATGCAGCCCAATGAAGCGGTTGAGCGGGTAAAACGAGCAAAACCGCGGATCGTAGGGTTCTACTCTATGTTCTCTATGAAGAAAACAACGTTAGAGCTCGCATCTGCAATTCGGGAGGGTTGTGTTGACAGCTTGTTTGTGGTTGGTGGTCCCCTGCCGTCTTGGTCGCCTGAAGCTTTCTTGGGGGTTTTTGACTTAGTTGCGGTTGGCGAGGGGGAAGAAACCATCTTAGAGATAGCCGACTGCGTTAGCCAAGGACGCAGCTTTTCAGGTGTTAAGGGACTTATTTTTCGGGATGGAAAAAAGCTTGTTAATACTGGCGAGAGGCCGTTTGTCGCCGATTTAGACAGCTTGGCTTTTCCATCACGCAAATTGTTTGATAACGAAGCGTATAAGCGGTATTATCTTGACCATTTCGGCTACTCTATTTCCTCTATGATTACCTCGAGGGGATGCCCCTTTAGCTGCGATTTTTGCAGTCGACCTATTTTTGGAGCAGACATGCGCAGCCGCTCAGTCGGGAACATCGTAGATGAAGTGCAAGAGATTGAAGCGTTGGGGTATGACCGCGTTTGGTTTGCTGATGACTGTTTCACCTTGAACAGGCGACATTTGCTGGGAGTCTGCGAAGAAATGGTTCACCGCAAAGTGGATGTTAGCTGGGAATGTCTCTCTCGCGTAGACACAATGGACGCTGAGGTTGCTGCTGGCATGAAGCGGGCGGGGTGCTTGCGGGTTTTCTTCGGCATCGAATCAGGCAGCGACAAAGTTTTAGGCATAATGAACAAACGCATAACCACCGCTCAGGCGAAAAAAGCTGTTTATGCTGCCAAAACCGCTGGGCTTCAGGTGGGAGCCTTCTTTATTGTTGGGTACCCAGGGGAAAGCAACGAGACCGTGTTGGAATCGGTCCGGTTTGCTTCAGGGTTGCCGCTAGATTACTTGTCGTTTACTTTGCCTTACCCGATTCCTGGAACACCCCTCTACGAGCGGGTTAAAGACAAGGGTGTGGCGATTGAGGATTGGGAGGAACCTAAGAATTACCGTCTAATTCGGCATAAGCTTCTGTACACGTCTGGGTTTAGCGAGGGCAAACTTAAGTTTGCCATTGGGAAGGCTCACGCGCAGTTTTACGGTCAGAAGCATCTGGGGCGGGTTGGCTACAGCATTTTGGGTACGCCTTTTGAGCGTGTAACTGATGCTGTTTTTGAATTAATGCGTTAATCTTTACGTTTTTGAGAGGTAGCGTTTAATCTTCAGTCGTACAGGAATAAGCGAACTTGAATGATCTGTAAAATGCAACCGTTGCGAAAAACAGTCTTGATTCGAGACCGTGTGAAAAGTCTTCTC
>PLSP01000155.1 GCA_003165195.1 Candidatus Bathyarchaeota archaeon
TAAGCGATGGCTGAAAATGTGTACGGCGGCTTTGATGCAACTAAACTTTTCAGAAAAGCAAATAACCCAGCCCTTTACACTGGAGTTTAAGGTGTTGTGATGGGTGGTGGTGGACCGGGCGGGATTTGAACCCGCGGCTTCCGCGTTGCGAACGCGGCGATCATACCGAGCTGATCTACCGGCCCTTTCTGTTGGTTTCGGTGAAAAAATACCGAGGGATGTGCATTTAGAGGTTTCGGTAATGAAACTTGCCAGGGCCAAAACTATGTTGCTTTGTTAAGAAGTTCTTCAAGAAGTGGTTTTATTTTTGGTAGACTTAATTTTGACATCTTCCAAAGTTTGTCAAGTTTTACAGTTTGGTATTCGTGGATGTGCTTGTTTCTTATGTCATTCATCACGCGCCAGGGAATTTGAGGATTATTAGCCTGAACTGTTTGCGGTATCTTGTCGACTGCTTCACCTATTATTAAGACGTCTTATGCTACAGAATTTATTTTTTCATAGTTGGCTGCGAACGCTTCAAAATTAATGTCTTTTGTTGATTTCTCTATTTCAGCTATGGCATTTAACATGTCTTCCAAATATATAGTGTAGTCTTTTTTCAAACGCTAACTGCCTCTTCAAATACCCGGGTTTTTATCCGCGACTTTACTGCGTCCCGTTCTATCAAATCGACTTCTACGCCAAGTTGATCTTTTAGAAATAATCTGAGTTCTATGAACTTAAAGAGGTCAACATCGTTTGGCTCTTGGAAAGTGACGAGAATGTCTAGGTCGCTTTTTTCGGTTTGTTCTCCTCTGACGTATGAACCGAAGAGCTCTATGGTTTTGACCGCAAAACGCTCGTTTAGAACGAGCTTTAAAGACGCTATTTGGCCCTTAATCTGCTGAAGCGATTTCATCAGGATTACTTTACTATAAATCGCTATAAAGCCTTTTAGCGAAATAGAGGTCTCGGTTAAAAGATGCAATTAGATGTGGTCACTATTTTTTTTCTTTGGCTTGCTTGGTTGCCTATTAGGCACATTCAGTGAACCCGAGAGGGTTAGAACGAAACCACCGAAGAGCTGTGCCATAGAATCCAAATGATAATTTTAACCATGCCTTGCTTTCTTTAATGTTAGATTCAACGCGTCAGCAATCATTTCCTTAACGAGCGGTCTTTTACTAACTTTTTCAAATTCCTCAGGGGTGTACATTAACAGGTCCAATTCTTCAACAAAGGACCAATCTTCGAGAAGAATGTTTCCTCGCTCAAGGCTACTTAGGCCTTTAAAGCTTTTCGAAACAATTATCAAATCGATGTCGCTTTCGTTTTTTCTTTTGTGTTTTGCTGTTGAGCCAAAAAGAAGCACTTTTTCAAGCCCTATTTTAGCATCTACAACTTTTAGAAATTCCGCAAGTTTATCCATTAAAGGTCTGCCATCGTTAAGCACTAACGCTTTTGTCAAGTTGTTACCTCCCCAATCCGTGCCTTAATAGCCTTGATGATAGGCAAAGCTTTGGTCATGAACTCATCTACAACAGATTTAGTGTAGATTTCACTGGGCAATTCAAGCGTTGCATCAAAATATCGTGTTTCACGAACAGCCAAGGTCAATTGCCTGAGAAAACGAATTTGATCATCAGTCAATTTGATCTCATCAGCTACTTTTGAATGTAACTCAACTAGATTATGAATTTTTGGAGGAGCCACTTTTTTCAGCACGACGATAGCTGCTTTCAAAGATTTTTCAACTGTTAAATGAAGCCAGAACGCCACAACTGGATATGCCTCACAGCTAACAACCTTCTCTAGCATTCTCAAGGAATCATCTAAATCCTTCAGCCACAATTGGATGTACTCATCCGAGAACTCATCGGTTCTTTTTGTCATTAGACACTCTTAGTACAGGAGCGCTTTCTGCCTATTTTGATTTTTCTGTTTTACAAATCGGATTGATGGCAGGGGGACTTGAATGCAAGGGAAAGGATAGGCGCGAGAGAGAGGTCTCCTTTTTATAAGGAATTTCTAAGGGTAAAAAGGTAGTAAACCATCAAGCGCATAGGAGAATATAGGGTTAGGGTTCTAGTATTTACAACCAAAAAACAATGTAAATAGGGTAATGCATGGAAAATATGGGGTTTTATTCTTCGCCGTAGCCGTGTTCTATTCTGCCGTGTGTTCTGCGGTAGGCGTCCTCATGTGGTTGCTTGGAGCCGCCAAAGCAACTCATGTGTTTCTGCAGGTCGGCTAGGGTAAGGAAGAGGCAGGCGCAATGGGGGCATTTGTATTGGCGGTTGCTGTTATGTTCTTCAGTCAAAGTTTCGCCTCTTAGTGAATATTGAGGAATATTTTTTTGCCGTCCAGTTCAGATTCATGCCATTCCGCATCTTTTTCTTCGTTACGACTAACGTGCAAATACACTTTACGTGTCCTAATCAACCCAGCCATCTGATCCAAGTACGGTTCAAGCAAACCCGTGCTCTCCTCATCTAACTCGGCAATATGGGCCGACTCCAACACATCCGTCGGCATGAAACCCATTTCTTTCCTTAGCGCCTGAACCCGACGCGCCAAATCACGCATAATACCTTCGCCCAGCAAAGTTTCGTCCCGTTGCCCGCTTACAAACACTGTTGTGTCGTCTTCTTGGCTGGAAACCCAGTTTTCGCCGCCTATGTACTCGGGCACTTGAACAGCGTATTCAGCTGCCTTCACGTTTATCAAGTCCAGAAGAATTGGCTCAAGCCCTTTTAATGCTTCAAGAGTTTTCTGAGGGGCAACTACGATTGCTTTGCTCAGGGGCCAGCGGCGCTTTAGCTTTCCGGCTTGTCTTGCGGCGTAGGCGATTGAGACTGTTTTTAGGAGTAGGTCAAATTGTTCTTCGAGGGTTTTGTTGCGGATGCTGTTGTTGGGTGTTGGCCAAGTGGCTAAGTTTATGGATTCCGCCAGCTCTGGACCTATTTGCCGGTACACTTTCTGGTAGAGCGCTTCGCTAAGGTAGGGTGTAATGGGGTTGAAGAGTAAAGTGACGGTTTTTAGGGTGTGATGAAGAAGGGCGTATATGGTTTGGCGTCGCTCCAGCGTTTCTGGATCATCAGTCCAGAGTTCCTTGCGTATCATAGGAACATAGAGCCTGCTAAGCGTTTCAATTACAAAGTCATCGAGAACAGCGACTGCAGCGCTAAATTCGCATCGTTCAAGACTAGACGTGTACGCCTCGATCTTATCCTGCAGTTTAGAGAGAAGCCACAAGTCGGCTGGTTGCAGCTTGCCTGTTTTTAGAGCCCAGTCAAGCGTGTATCGGCCTGCATCGTATTCGTCAAAGGATGCGTTTTGCATAAAGAATCTGCTGAGATGGTAGAGTGTGGAGAGCACTTGGTATGGGCGCCGAGTGAGTTCCTGCATGTCAAAATTCATAAAGTCGATCGCTGAGCATTTGCGTAGCATGTAGAAGCGGCAGAGGTCAGCGCTGTTCTTTTCCAGCAGCTTAGTGGTTTCAACCACGTTGCCCAGGCTTTTGCTCATTTTTCTGCCTTTCGAATCCTGCGTGAGCCCTTGGAAAAGGAACGCCTTGTAGGGCGCCTGCGGTTTACCCGTCAAGATAACGTATTCAAGCAAAAGCGAGTTTGCCCAGCCGCGGGTTTGGTCAATGCCCTCTGTTAAGAAATCCGTCGGCACAAACTTGGCGTACTCCTCATCGGTGAAGCGCGCATAGGGTGAAGCGCCGCTGTTATGCCAAGTATCTAAAACAAAGTCTTCCCGACGCATCGTTCCAGCGCATTTTGGGCATTTAAACGTGATTCGATCAACCCAAGGCTTATGCAGTTCGAAGTTGTCAGGGATTGGTTCCTGCGCATTTTCAAGAAGTTCCTTTTTGCTACCCACTATACGCTTATCCCCGCATTCTTCGCAGCTCCAAATCGGAAGCGGTGTGCCCCAGATGCGTTCTCGGCTGATGCACCATGGCTTGCCCTCTTTGAGGAAACCTAAGAAACGGTTTTTCGGCTCCTCATAATAGTACTCAACTTTCTCGGCAGCTTCCAATACTTTGCTGTTCAGCTTGTCTGTACGCAAAAAGTATTCTTTTCGAGCCAGCCAAACCAGTTTGTGGTGGGAGCGCCAGCAAGTTGGGTATTCATGTTTTGTTTTGCCGACCTTAACGAAGGCGTTGCGGTTGCGGAGTTCCTCCACAACAGGCATATCAGCATCTCGGGCGAAGATACCGACAAATTGCCCTGCGTCGGCTGTGAACTTTACTTCGTCGTCGAATGGCGCAAAAATGGGGACGCCTCTGCGTTGAGCGGCCCAGAAATCGTCTTCGCCGTTTCCAGGCGAGAGATGCACGACACCCGTGGCTGTTTCAACGTCAACAAAATCTTCTCCGACAACGTGGTGCACAAGCGGATGCTTAGTTTCAAGTTCCGCCTGCTTAGGAATCATGTCTTTCAGTGGGTAATCGTAGGCAGTTCCCTCCAATCTATCTCCAGATATGGAGTCGACAATTTGGTATTTTGCGATACCGAGCTCCAGCATGACGGATTCGACACGTTGCTTAACCATTATCCAAGTTTCTTCGCCTACCTGCACCTTGACGTATTCGGCGGTGGGCTGAACTGCCAGCATAGTGTCGGTTATAATGGTGAAGGGCATGGTTGTCCAAACTAGAAAGAACTCTTTTTTGGTGCCCGTGACTTTGAACTTGAAGAAAAACGATGGATCTTCTACTTCCTTGTAGCTGCCCTCGTAGCCGACTTCGGCGCTGCTCAACGATGTTTGGCAGCCTGGGCAGTAGGCGACAACGTAGTATCCTTCTTCAAGCAGTTTTTGCTCCCAGGCGCATTTGAGGATTTGCCATTCACGCTCAATGTAGCTGTCTTTGTAGGTCCAGTATGCTTTCTCCTGATTGATGAAGACGCCCAGATTCGAGTCAGCTTGCAGCCACATGACATGGTAACGCATAATGGCTTTCTTGCATTCCTCAATGAAGCGTTCCATCCCATATTTCTCGATGGATTCCCGCTTGTTTCTGACACCTAACAACTTTTCAACTTCAAGCTCGACGGGTAACCCTTGGCAGTCCCAGCCAGCCCAAAACGGCATATAGTAACCCTCCATGGTTTTCCATCGGTAACGAACGTCTTTCATGACTCTGCCGCGGGCATGCCCAATGTGTGGAATGCCATTTAGCGTTGGGGGACCCTCAACGTAACCCAAAATACCTTTTGCATCTTTTTCAATTAGCTCTAGTTTTTGGCGGATTTGATTTTTAGCCCAGAAGTCGCGGATTTCCTTCTCCAATGCAAGAGGAGAATAGTTTGCTGGTAAACCTGTCGAGCCAGTCTCTTCAGTGTCGCTCATGGCGGTTCGATCCTGTAACGCAAAATAAGTAAAAAGACTATATAAGGATAAAAAAATAGGAAATCTCGATGATTTAGCTTAACAGTTGAGCTACAAATAGAGCGCTTTCTGCAGTCGCATTTTGGCTTGTCTGTATTTTCAGCGTTTCCTTAAGTGGCAAGCTACTGCCGCTGGGTAATGGAGCCACTTTGTCGTTTGGCGTGTTATAGCTGCCGACTCCGAAAACGCCTATCTTTGCACTCTGTTCAGGTTTGAGGTTGCTGAGGTATGATTGCACTGAGCTTGCTGCTTTTCCGGCGTAAACTGGGCCGCCCACTATAATAACTTGGTATTGAGCGATGTTAGATGTCGCCCCTGAGCTTTTGATTCCTGCTAACTCGACTTGGTAACCTTGCGTTTGCAGGTCGTCCGCCACTTTGTTTGCGATGTTCTTTGCAGGTCCTGTTATCCCTGGGTCGTAAACGACCAGCGCCTTGCCAACTGTTGAGCCAAACGGATTAAGAGTTTGTGCGCCTGTTGCCGTGTATGAGGCTACATCAAGGAACACAATCCCTAATCCAACCGCCGTCAAAATGACTAACGCTAAGAACACTACCAAAATAATTTTGAATAATTTCCTCATTTCTAAAGCCATCTCCGTCTATACCCCTTATCCAGTAGCCTACGGATATTACTTTTTCCTTCAACTATCAAGCGAACTAACGATTCAATTATATTCAAAGTAAACATTAATCCTAATCTAATCAACAGAAAAGAAGCGTATGTTATGGATAAGTTTCGGTTAGCCGTCTTTAACACTCAGCCACCTCACCTCTATTGCGGAGGCGTCGAACGACGGATAATTGAAACCACAAAGCGCCTAAGCAGCCAATTTGATATCACGGTTTATAGTGGCACCAAAGCAGGTTTCAGACAGCCCACAATAGTCGATGGGGTAAACGTGGTTCCGTGCCATTCAACTGATAGGCTTTTTCCGTTAGATAACTGGTCTTTCAACCGAACCTTATCCAAAATAGGAGACACCATCGTCGCTGACATTTATGAAGCCCATGCGGTAAGCGGGTATGGACTCTTAAAAGAGCTAAAAAGGAAGGGAATTAAGAAGCCGTTCATTCACACGGTCCACGGTGTACTCGCTGATGAGTATGAACAGGCAAAGCAAATCGGTTACAACTCGTTCAGAAGTAGAGTTGCCAACTACTTCATGCATAGATTGGCCAGCTCAGAAGCGGAGACAGCAAAAGAAGCATCTTTGATTGTAACAATAAGCAAATACTCGCTTGAAAAAATAAAGCAGTTCTATGATGTAGACGAGGCTAAGGTGCGGATTGTTCCAAACGGTGTTGACCCAGAAAAATTCAAGCCGCTCTCAGATAAGACGATGGCTAAACGGCAGTTCGGCCTGGGCAATGAACCATGCGTGCTTTTTGTAGGGAGTTTGATTCCGCGCAAGGGTCTGCCTTATCTGATTGAAGCCGCTAAAAATGTTGTCAAACAAAAACCAGAAACCAAATTTCTAATAGTTGGAGATG
Source organism: Candidatus Bathyarchaeota archaeon (assembly GCA_003165195.1). Taxonomy (GTDB): domain Archaea; phylum Thermoproteota; class Bathyarchaeia; order Bathyarchaeales; family Bathycorpusculaceae; genus Bathycorpusculum. The sequence continues at coordinate 6,876 of PLSP01000155.1, forward strand.
GACCGCTGAAGAACCAATTAATCAAAGCTATAGACGCATACAATCTGGGGGTCAACTTCAAGTTCTTGGGCATCCTCAAAGAAGAGCTTTCCGATGCGTACAACGCTGCAGACGTTTTTGCTTTGCCTTCTGTTCAGGAGGGGCAGGGTATTGTAATGCTTGAGGCGCAGGCTGCAGCTGTGCCACCCGTTGCTTTTGACGTCGGCGGAGTCAATGAGGCTATCCGAGACGGTGAAACGGGTTTGCTGGTTAAGCGAAGTGACACTGACGGTTTGGCTGATGCGTTGCTCAGGCTTCTATCGGATGGTGCGTTGCGTGAAAAGATGGGTGTTAACGGCAGAAAATTTGTTGTGGAAAACTACACTTGGGATCTTTGCGCTGAGCGAATGCTTAGGGTTTATAATGAAGCGTTGGGACTGCAACGTTAACTGATTTTGCTAGCCGCAAGAAAGCTTCATCGTCCATCCATTCTGTGCGCAGGTAGCAGCGGATTCTTTCTTCGCTGAGGCCAAGGCGCCTTGCTTCTCGAACAGCGTAGCGGTAAGCCGCAATCTCGGTGGGGCGATCAACGTACTCGTATTTGGGGTCGAAGAGTTCTTTGCCCTCCATAAACTGCTTGACATGGCAAAGTTCATGGATTAAGTCAAGGTAAATGTCTGTTCTATTGCCGTTGTTAAGGTAGCCTTTGCTTATTACCAAATGACCATCGGAGCCATCCACATACATGTAACCCATAAGCCAGCTAAGCTCCACTTTAAGGTGGCTTAGAACTTCAGTGGTTTTTGCGCCGAAAATACCTTGGACAGCCTCAACCTTATCAAACCCTTTGAAGTACTCCAGGAAAATTACTTTCTTGTTTCCAACGCTTAACGGATTGGCCGGCAGTCGTCTAAATAAACGCAGTATTCTAAAAAATGCATACTCTACCGCTGACACTACCTGCAACTACTCCTATTTGAAAGCTGACAGATGCTCAAGCTTCATTCCTCGATGCGCCAAATCTGACATGTCATCAATGCTACCCATGCTGGCGTCGATGTTACGATGGATCGGATGGCTCCATTCACCTTCTGGAGCAAGGTTAAACTGCAAAGGTACATCTAGCCGGATGTTGTATTCCTCGCTTAAATTCTTAATTAACTTCCCCTCTCTACAAGCTATTCGTGCTGATGAACAACTCTGTAGCAACTGTGGAGACGCGAAAGAGCCGACGGCATGCCAAACCGCCGCGTCCTCAGGCGACCCGATGGAGTACAAGAAAAACTGTGGAGAAGAAGGCGTTTCTTGAAAACTATAATCAACAAGCTTTTCCCCAGGCACCGTAAAAGAGTCTTCAGCCACTGCAACTGCAACGTCTTCTGGGTCCATGGCGTTGGGATACAGTTTTGTGGTTTTGTACTTGACGGTGACGTCCAGGAGCTTGTTTCCTTCGAAGTGGACTTTGCCGCGGGCTGCCCGTTTTGAGCCATAGCCCTTTTTCGAATGGGGCACAGTTAGAAGTGTGGTTCTCTTTGTCATGCTTCTGCCCATGCAGGTATAGGCTTCCTCTATGGCTTTGTAGTCATGGTGGCTTTCCGCTATGATGTGGTGTACTAACCCGTCTTGGTTTTCAGCTTGCAGAGTTGAAAGGGGCATGCGCAGGGCGTACAGTGAAAGGTTTATGCCGAAAATCTCTGAGTACTGCTCCATTTGCTTGTATTTGACTGAATCAACCAAATCCAAATAGGAGCCATTTGCGGTTTTGAGGCAGTCAGTTATTAGTTGCGCTTCGGTTTTTGAGATGAGGGATCCATCATACTTTTTCACGTAAGCCTCATCAATTTTGAGCTTGTCAGTTTTGAGGTAAGCGGAGGGAAACGCGCTTTGCCCACTGTCCACGATGGATTGCTTGAGGGGGTTTATAGAGTAACGGTCTGGTTCGACGTCGTCTGTGTTAAGCAAAAACGCAACAATGTAGCCATCTTTGGGCTTCTTTAACAATTCACTCAGCTGGGAGATATCAGATGCATCCGGCGTGTGTAAGCCGCACTTGTCAAAGTAGTTTCCGCAGACTTCCAAAAGCCTTGTTCCGATTATGCCTTGAATTTCCTCAACCGTTAACTGAGGATTAGTATATTCAACAGATCCCCGCAGAAAAAACCTGTCCCCGTTGAATTGAACGTTCACTTTTTGCCCGTTAACATAGTGAAACATTGTTATTTGCCTGCTGCGTTTTTC
>PLSP01000111.1 GCA_003165195.1 Candidatus Bathyarchaeota archaeon
TTCGCTACGACGCAATCAAAAACTTCATCCAATGAAATGCCAAAATTCTTCTCAATTAAGTATACATCGAGGTAGTCTCTTGCTTTTGTGCCTTGGCGAGTAAGTATTGCTCGAATTTTTTCTGATAAAATCTCTTGAGGATCATAAACATCAAAATCTATTTTCTCAGTGTATTCTTTGTACTCTGGGAAAAGTAGAACGAGTTCCTCTTGATTCTTAGAAATTAGACTTTTCAATTTCGCACTTTTCAATGGGTAACATAGTTTTTCAACGTAGTTAATTTGAACTTTTAGAAAGCTTCTTCGACCAAGCGCTTCAGATTGATACCAAAGCTTGAATGTGCACATTTTGTCATTTCCAGTAAGCTCAACATAGTCTCTGTCATCTTTCATACATTTGAAATCCAGACCACACGTTTTAGCTATATCTTCAAAGATTTTTCCAGTGTCATCAATGACAGTTGACAAATAACGCCGGACTTCTTTTTGAGATTTGCCATCAAACGCGCCCTGATTTTTCCAAGTGAAATCGATGTCTTCAGAGAACCTGAAGTAATCAAGGTAGCATTTAGCCAAGCAGGTGCCGCCCTTGAATGCAAAATTGTCATAGAAGAATTTGTTTTTGGACAGGTCCAAGAGCACTTGGTGTAGGATGAGGTCTTTCTCTATCAAATCTGCTCTCTTGACGTTTTGCGTTCTGGCTACTCATTCACGAAGTCTTTTCTCATCGTATCACCATGTCAGCGATTTCCCGGACGGTTTTTGGATAGTTGACTGAATACCTTATGGTTTTTTCGCCTGATATTTCCTTAGCCCACTCTGAAACGTCGAGGATTATCTTCTCCCTTGGAACTCCATTATATCGCCAAGTATAAATAAAATCCAAAATGGTTTTTTCAGGATTCGAATACCTAAGATTGTCTCCGATTATGCCAAATTGTATGAGTTTTGGTGCTAGCTTGATGAATCTGTACTTGTATCCAGCAATGCTAATGGGCTTAGACCGTAACAGTTTGTCGTTGACCACGTAATCGACAGAAAAGGATTCGTGTGTCATGTTGTTGAATTTTAGGGCTGTGTATAATCCGAAATACCAGTTCTTGACGCCTTTGAGTTCGAGACCCTTTGCAACCAGTTCTAGATTACTATATTTGGATTTGCCAAACTTAGCTTCATCTAAGGATTTGATGTAGAATATTCCTTTAAAAATTCGGATTAAATAGCCTCGAGAAACTAAATGTCTTATTGTTATCTCGTAGTTTAGACCCATCGATTTGCAGTAGCGTTTTAGCTCTTCTGAGGTTATGAATTCTTTTTCATCTATGTTTAGTTTCTTTAACAGGAAATTGGATTTTATCATTTATATCACAATGTCACATTTTTGTGATGTTATGATATAAACAATAAAGTCACATTTAAGTTTTAACTATGGGCTTGAACAGGTTTTTCGCTCGCCTCCATGTCAAAGTGCTCACTTCAAGAATTCCTCTTCATCAACACATGGCAAAACTAACAGTGGTTAATCAGGACTAATCAACTGCAGAAAAGAGACTTCTAAAAAGCATGGACTTTTTTCAATCCCCCCAGCAGTGCGCTAAAGGTTTTTGAACAGGTTTTCAGTGCCATTAACATGCAACTACGCGCATAATTAGGCCTCACGATTTACTACGTCTCGCCTGAGAGACATAGCCAGCACCTCCATTTTCAGAACCTTTAGATGCCTCTTGATTGTTAGCTGTGAAATCCACCAGCTTGGTGAGAGCGCTAACATTGCAGTATTCAACTTCCCCGATTCATACAACCGGCAGGCGGAACAGCCATGACTCTGCTAGATCTGAAGCCCTCAACAATGGACGTAGACTTCACCGTACCAAGCAGTAGCCTGCCGGAATTTGAACAAGTCCTAAAAAATAATCCTGCAGGCTACAAAGTGGACAGATGGGCAGACGGCTACGTTTTCTGTCAAGCATAACTCGGGCTTTTTGCTCCCAACTTACGGATGTGCTTCATTCATCTTTGGAACCATTGCCAAGCTGGCTTAATTTTAATAGTTTTTCCTGATATTTCTAGCTCATCCGCTTGGTCATAGGTCAATATTAATCCTTCGGGTAAACCAAATTTTTCCATTGCTTCAATTAAACCTTCAATTTCCCTCTTTTTATTATCTTCATTCAACTCGTAACAAACTTGGATAGCATTTACAATAGCGGTTTTTTCTTTGACAAGAAAATCGCATTCTTTATTTTCTCTGAAATAAAATACTTCTTTTCCAGCTCTACGAAGCTCCAAAAACACCGAGTTTTCAAGCATTCTTCCCATGTTTGATGAGAATGAAATCGAATTTACATCAGCCAATCCATTATCTATCAAATATATTTTTTTCGGGTTAACTGCCTGTTTCTTTAAAGAATAATCAAACTTAGAAACCGTAAACAATAGATAACTATCTTCCAAGTATGAAATAAAAGCTATTGCACTGTTGGTAGAGCCAAGACTAAACGCTTTTGCCAAGTTGTTGTACGAAAACTCTACGCCTACATTGGAGATCAGAAAAAGTGCCATTTCCTTTATGACTTTTGGGCTTCGGAGTTTATGTCGAACAACAATATCACGCATAATAATATCATTAAAAAGTTCTTGAAGAATATCGCTCCTACCATATTTTAGGTACTCTGGAAATCCACCCTTCCGCATGTATTCTCCAAAAGAATCAACCCCTTTCTTTCTCGAAGTAAAATTGAGAAATTCACAATAGGAAAAAGGAAAAAGCTCCTGCTTCAAATGTCTTCCCGTAAGCCTTGTTCCAAGCTCTTTGCTCATCAACGACGCGTTTGAACCAGTTATAAAGAAATGTTTTTTCTTATCCAACATTGTTCTTACAAAAAGTTCCCATTTTTCGACGTTCTGAATTTCATCAAAAAAATAATTGCCGCTTTCGCCGTACTCCTCGCTAAAGATTTCATCTAACTTCTGGAAATCGCTAAGTTCAAAACTGGTTGCTCTTGGATCCTCAAAATTGAAGTAGTATGAGCTATTGGTTGCTGCCATAACTTGCCTTAGCAAAGTGCTTTTCCCACAACGCCGTATTCCAGATAAGATTACGGCAAAGGGAAGCAGGAGGTCTATTTTTTGAGCCATTGCTCTCTCTATGCCCTGTTCTGAGGACTTAAGTTCTATTTGTTGCGCTTTGACTATGCTTCTTAACGTTTCTTTGAGCATCATTATTTAGAAATTGTGCATTATTAAAATATAAATCTATGCATTAGCAACGCATGATTTCAGATTTCTCTCTCAAAAAATACATTAAAAATAAAACAAGAGAAGCAGGCATATTCGTTGTTAACCAGTTGTTCAAAGGTTCGAATCCTTTAGGCAGGCACTATTTGCATTAAACGGTAAGAAGAAAAAGAGGGGAAAAAGAACAAAATGCGGCTGTACAGTACCGATTACCGTCGGCCCCGCTGTTTTGGCAAGGATTTGTCAAATAGATTCTCCGATGCTATCGATGACCGCTGAAAGATGCCTTCTGACCTCCTTCTGGGATTTGACATCAAAAACGCTCTAGTTTTTCCATGTGAAATCGATATCTTCAGAGAACCTGAAGTAATCAACGTAGCATCTTGCCCGGCAGGTGCCACCTTTAAAGGCAAAGTTGTCATGGAAGAATTGTTTTTGGGCAGGTTTTCAATGTCATTAACATGCATACTACGCGCATGATTAGGCTCACGTACCGATCTCTCTTTCGCCCATTATTGCGGGATTTAGTGGATTACCAAAGCAGCATTGTTGAAGGCTTTGTTCAAAAATCGCAATTTCGTCTTTTCTACCTACTAATTGCTTCGGATCAATTGGTAAACCATGTGTGAAAAGATTCTTTAAGTAAACAGAGATTGTGAAAGCTTTCAGCTAAATGCTTTGAACTTGCCATTGAGTTAATGTGAACATTGGTTTGGTTAGGTAGAAGAAGTGCTCTGTTTGTAAGAAACCGTATACTGCGTTTGATGCTAAGAGGTTCGTAAACCTCAATTCTCAAAGTTTCGTTGATGCCGACGCTAAGGTAAAGCAAGGTCGTTGGATCAATTAGGCTTTGGTTGTCGGGTCTTTGAATGTTAGGCTGGTGTTTTTCCAGGTTATTTTTTGTTGTTTTAGAAGTTCTATGTCGTAGGTATACAAGATGGGTATTTTGTTCGCTAAAAAGTTGACTATTATGAGTGCGTCTCTGCCGCCAAGACGGTATTTTACGGATATGTTGAGGGCTATGATGCTGGTTTTTCTTGTTTGGTTAAACAATTCTATGAAGGGGTTTTTTAAAAGAATTTTTAGGGAGCCTGCGGCTTCTTGGGGGATCCATTTCTGGCTGAAAACAAGTACGTGATACGTTTCGTGGATTGTTGTTGGGTTTAGGGCAATTTTGCTTTCGGCCGACAAGTCAAGCAGCAAACTTTTTACCTTCTCATGCTCAGGGTACGCTTCATCAAGAGCATAACACATCACGTTGGTGTCTAAACCTGCTATCACTAGGCGGTTCTCCAGAGAGATTTCATTTCTTCTGGGCTGGCAAGCTTCAATTTGCCTTTACATTTTGGCTCAGAAGTGATTAACTTTTGAAATTCTTCAAGAAAGTCTCGGTTACCGCGTTGCTTATTCACTCAGTTGTGCTTCAAATGTTCTTCATTTTTTCGGGCGGCCAATTCTCGGGTTTCCCCGTGCGGGTGTGTTTGGAATTTATAACTTTGCGTAACTCTTCAACGGCGTCTTTTGGTTTGCCGGGGATTATGAGGTAGCCTTGGGGGGTTTTTTAATGTGGCGGTGTCTCCGATTTCTTCTCTTATTTCTGCTGGGATGCAGAGTCTGCCTTTTATGTCTATTTTTACGGTTAGCTGCAGTTCCATTTTCCCACCAATATTGAGTGGGATAACGAAACATTTAAGATTTCCCAAAAAACAAGCCAATACTAAGAAAAAGTTTTTACCTTATGCCTGAGAAATACTCCAACAAGTACCATACTGTGAGGTGTTGTTGGTTTGGATAAGAAGTGTCCTGTTTGTAAGAAGAAGTATACTACGTTTGATGCTAAGTCGAAGTATTGTAGTGACGCATGCGCTAGAAAAGCTGGCAAAGCAAAGTAGGCTAAAGATGGGTTTACCAAGAAGCTAAGGTACCTGCGCCGAAGCTTTTTGGTTTTTTATGGCTCAGTTTGATGTGTGCAGAGATAATGCTCGGCTTTTAGGTGTCGGCTAAAAGCAGCTGACAGCAGCCTTATTGCGAAGAGCTGTCAAGGTTGCTTTAACCGCGGTGACTGAGAGAATGCAATTGCTTTGGTGCATAATGAAGCTAAACGAGCAAGCACAATTCTCAATTAACACCTAAGCCGCTGGCATGAAAAAGTGTTTCTCCGAGTGTTGATTTTGTAGCTTTGCTTTTGTTCCTAAACTAAATTTGGTATTGAATGGTATGTTGCTTGACTGCTTGCCAGTTAAGCTCACAAGCTAACCCGTGGCGAGGCACACGGCACCCAACATCCTGCGGATGCTCTTACTGTTTAACTCAAAAAAGCAACCGTAAACTATAGTTAAACCAGGCAAGCAAGCACATTTGGAGAGATAGGAGGGGAGGGGTCTACTATTTACATCAGATTTCAATAGGTAAATAGGGACTTAACCATCGCCCTTTAACCTGTGCAAGCGGGACTCAGAAGATGGGATAGGGGTCTACATTTTACATGGGATTTCAATAGGGAAAATGGCTTGCATGCTTTTTCTAGGAGGGATAGGGTCTACTATTTACATCAAGTTTCTATAGGTAAATAGGCGATCCAGCCTTGACCGAACCTATAGCAGGATAGGGGTCTAGTACTTACTACTCCATTCATCAGGTAAATATTAGTTCAAAACCAGTAAGAAAACAAACTTGGCTGATCGGAGGAGGATAGGGGTCTCAATTTTACTACAAGTTTCTATAGGTAAAATTGGATCGTACCGTTTAGAACCTAATGTCAACTACATGGACACTTTAGATAAAGATAGAAGGGATAGGGGTCTACTATTTGCACAAAATTTCTATAGCCAAAAAGATCATCTAAACATCCGCCTTTTGTAGGGTCAGTTTCCCCGAGGGTGGATGAGGACTTCGCCGTTTTTCTATGCCCGGTATAAGGTTAGAGAGGATAGTGGACAAGAGTACGGTATTTACAACATACTTCCATTGGTAAAACGGTCCACGCAAACTAGAATTACGGTCGATTTATGAAACCGCTTAATTGCATGTTGAGTAGTTCTTGCTCTTTAGGCTTGGCATAATTAAAAATAACAGTTACGCCATAACATGTTTGAGGCTAATTGGAGGTTTTTGGTTGGCGGAGTATGTTAAGGGAGCTGCGCCTGACCGGTGGCATTGGAGCAAACAATGCACGCAATATCCCCGCATCGTGAAAGAGAGGCAACTAAGAAGGCCCAGTAGCGACCTCTGCGACGAATGCCTCGACATCGAACGAATTGAGCTTCGAAAAAAAGCCACAGCATAAAGCAGCTTACCAAAAACGAGTTTAAATGCCCAAATCTTAGCCTACAGCTCAAATTTTATCATAACTAACCTGCCTTTTCGAGGTAACATTGAATCAGCATGCTTTTATTTGGGACACAGGAATTATGCTTAACGAAACATAAACTCCCAAAATTGAAGGCTGCACTCATGGTTGAGCTAAGAACACAAGAACAGCAAATCCTCTCTGCCCTCCAGCGACTCGGCGGAAAAGCATCAGTGGAACAGTTAATCGATACATGTGGTTTGCCCGACTCTGCCGTGATGCGCACTGCTCTAACGTTGCAGGAAAAAAACCTTGTAACCATACATGCAGAATACCAAAACGTCACCAAACTAACAGTTGAAGGAGAAGGATATGCCAAAGAAGGGTTGCCTGAACGCAGACTAATCCATGCCGTGGCTCAGCTTGGCGGGTCAGCAGACCTTAAGGTGGCGGCGCAGCAGGCTAAAATCACTCCAGAGTTTGTTCAGATCGCGCTCGGCTGGACTATAAGAAAAAAGTGGGCGCTCTACACTTCAAGCGACAACACAATTCGCATCGCTGAGACGCTTTTGCATCAAGCATTTGTTCCCGAAGGCCAAGATGAAAAGCTACTGAAACTCTTAGGCGAAAAGAAACAGATAGCGCTCGAGACGCTTGGCAAAGAACAGAAAGACGACGCTGAGCAGCTTAAGAAACGGAAGCTTGTAACCATTGAGCCCAAAACCAGCCGAACCTTACAAATTACCGAAGAAGGCATAAAAGCAGTAGCCGAAGCCAAAGAAGCTCCCGTAGAAATCACCCAACTCACACCTGAACTTATCATTACAGGCAAATGGCATACGGCTAAACTGCAGAAATACAATATTGAGGCGCCAGTGGCTAAAGCTTGGCCTGGAAAAAAGCATCCGTACTTGGCGTTCCTTGACGAAGTCCGCGCTAAACTGGTGGATATGGGCTTTCAGGAAATGACAGGAACCGCGGTTGAAACAGGCTTCTTTAACTTTGACGCACTCTACGTGCCCCAAGATCACCCAGCACGGGAAGAAAGCGACATCTACTACCTCAAAGATCCTCAGTACGGAGACATAAGCGGGCATGGGGAAGCAGCTGAGCATGTGAAAGAAACGCATGAGAACGGCTGGGTTACGGGTTCAACCGGCTGGGGCTACAAGTACTCATTTTTGACGGCTCAACGTTTGATTCTTCGAGGCCACGGCACATGCCTAAGCGCCCGAACCTTAGAGACCAAAAAATTTGAGGTTCCAAGCAAACACTTCAGCATCGCCCGAGTATACCGTCCAGAAATAACCGACAAAACTCACCTATCCGAGTTCAACCAAGTAGAAGGCATAATAATCGACGAAAACCTGACCCTCAAAGACCTTCTTGGGGTGCTCGAAAAGTTTGCCTTGGAAATTGCGGGTGCAGATAAAGTACGTTTTAAACCAGATTACTTCCCGTTCACTGAGCCAAGTGTCGAGCTTAGCGCCTACAAGGAAGGCTACGGCTGGGTTGAATTCGGCGGCAGCGGCATTTTTCGCCCTGAAGTAACGTTGCCATTGGGCGTCAAAGTGCCTGTTATCGCTTGGGGACTTGGCGTTGACCGCCTCTTTATGATGCGTGCAGGCATTGAAGATATTCGCGAAATTTTCAGTCAAGACCTTGATTGGCTTAGGAGAAAACAGGTGACTTAGATGCCTACAATCGACTTAGATTACCACGAACTAGAGAAGCTTATCGGCAAAGATTGGACTCGCAAAAACCTTGGAGCCCCAGAAAACCCTGAGACATTCGAGAGACTTGATGAGTACTTGGCTTTTGTTAAGGGCGAAGTTAAAGGTTACAGCACTTGTGATGGGGTTCTTAGTATTGAAATGAAGGATACGAGCCGTGCAGACCTTTGGAGTGCTGAGGGGCTGGCAAGGGGTTTGCGGTGTTATCTTGGTTTAGAAAAAGGGCTGCGACATTACAGCGTGGGCGAGTCAGCTGTGGAAGTAAATGTTAACGCGAAGCTTTTCAGTATCCGACCCTTCATCTGCTGTTCAATAGTGCGAAACGTTCACCTTTCTGATGCTATCATCCGCGGAATCATGCATCTTCAAGACAAACTCGACAAGACTTACGGCAGAAATCGCCAGAAAACCAGCATTGGCATCTACAACTTCGACTTAATTAAGCCACCAATTAAGTACACAGCAGTTAAACCAGAAGACGTAAGTTTTGTACCGCTGGGCTTCACCGAAAAAATGAATCTTAACCAGATTTTGGACCAGCACCCCAAAGGCATCGAGCACGGCCACATCGTTAAGAAAAACCCTCTTTACCCAATGCTGTTTGACAGCGAAGGCAACATTTTGTCTTTTCCACCAATCATTAACTCAAGTGACCTTGGCAAAATCACTGAGGAATCACGTAACCTGCTAGTAGAAGTCACAGGCACCCTGCACAAAACCGTTTTGAACACTTTGACACTTGTGACTTCTGCACTTATCGAACGCGGCGGCAAAGCTTACGGTGCAACAATCCACTACCCAGCCGGTTCAGAGTACACCGACCAAACCGTTGAGACTCCTGACTTCAACAATCGATGCATGAACCTTAGCATTTCGGAAACAAACAAGCTATTGGGGCTCAAACTTTCAACGGAGCAGATCGCTGAGCTTTTGTTGACCGCTGGGTTAGGCGTCCAAAAGGCTCATGCTGACAGTTTAGATGTGATTGTTCCATGCTACCGCGTGGATGTCATGCACCAAGTTGATTTAATCGAGGATATCGCAGTTGCCTATGGCTACAACAACATAGAGCCAGTCTGGCGAGAACTTGCAACGGCTGGAAAACCGAAGCCTGACCAACGGCTAATTAACATTGCCCGAGAACTCATGATTGGCTCAGGCTACCAAGAAATCCTAACCACCACCCTAACTAACCCAGAAACACTTTTTACCAAAATGAACCAACCCAAAACACCTTTGGTAGAACTTGCCAACCCCAAAGTAGTCACCATGACTTGCCTACGCAACTGGCTACTGCCAAGCCTTCTGGAGTTCCTAAACCATAACCAATCGGTGGAGTTTCCGCAAAGAATCTTTGAACTCGGCAAAGTAACCGTTCCTAACAACTCAAAAGAAACCAAAACACAAGATGAAGAATGGGTTTCAGCCGCGACGGCTCATGCAAACGCCAACTTCACCGAGATAAAAGCGGTTCTCGATGCGTTCTTCTCTAACTTTGGGGTTGAATGGAAAATTGCGCAGACAACTCACCCCAGCTTTATCGAGGGCAGAGTCGGCAAAGTCATAGTCGGCAATGCAGAGATAGGGGTAGTTGGCGAAATCAACCCCGCCGTGCTTGAAGCTTGGAAGCTCGAGAACCCAGTTGGAGCTTTCGAGATTAATCTGCAGAGAATTCTCGACGACAAACTAAAAAAATAGGTCCTGATTCTACACCGATTTGAAGGCTAGATTTTCCGGGTTTTTTAACTGCTTTGTTGTCTTTGGTTGCAATTTAGAACCATGAAAGGGTTCCGTTTTTCCTCGCCGTCTTAAGGCACCAGGCGTAAATAGCGTATCCTACGGGGACGATGATTGCGCACATCAAAGTTAAAATCAGTAGGTTCGGCAAAATCGAGGCAATAGATGCGCCAGTTAGCATGAACCTGATGGATGTGAAGAAGTAATAGGGTGGGGTAATGTAAGCGATTACTTGCAACGCAAACGGCAGGACTTGTGGCGGGAAAAGCACGTTGCCAAACAAGCTTATCGCTATGGTCATGAGCGCTGTCACTGGATCTCCTTGCTTAGTTAAAATTAGAATGCCTGAACCAATCATGCTAATGCCAATGAATGTGGCGATTCCTAACGCTAAAACGATCAATGTTCCGATAACATTCACACTTAAGATTACCCCAAAAAAGTAAACGCCGATGAGAAGGTAAACTACGACAACTCCTGTGCTCCAGATAAAGCCCCAAATTGAACTACCGATAATGAAAGTTGTTAATTTAGTCGGCGATACTAGAACTTCTTCAAGTGCCCAAGGATTAATGGTTTTTTGAACTAGGGTTAGAGCTTGCCCGAGGTAACTGTTGAACGCTAACCCGATGAGGAAGTAAGTTGTGAGACTTATGTGATATGTTTGAGTTACAGTTTGATTTATTGAGCTCTGCCCCAGATAAGCGAAGGATAGTGCGCCGAAAATTGCTGTAAAAACCAGTATGGCGATGTTTGTTTTGTAGGTGGAGAAGCTTACGATGTCTCGCTTCATGAAGTACCAAATTTTCTCAAGCTCAGCTGACGCGCCCATTAGTCATGCCTTCTTTGTTATTTCGATAAATGCGTCTTCAAGGCTGGGTTCGTCCCGTTTGAAGTTGACAAGTTTGATTTTTTGTTCAAAAAGAAACTCGAAGATGGACGGCAACTGGTCAACGCTTTGCAGTTCGATGCATAACGCTTTTTGGTTAGGCATTAAGTCTTGATCGATTTTTTCTATTATTTCGGTTATGCCTTGTAGCGAATACATTGCTGCTATTTGGGCGGCGGATATTTCTTCGATCACTATGTGGATTGTTTCATCATGTTTAATTTTAGCCCGCAAAGCATCAGGCGTGTCACTGGCAACTATTCGTCCTTGCTTTAGGATGCCAATTTTTGTGCAGATTTGCGCTGCTTCCTCAATATAGTGCGTTGTGTAAAGGACAGTTTTGCCTGTTTCCCTCACGGTTTTTTGAACAAAATCCCGAACATTGCGCGATGAGATGGCATCTAAACCCGTTGTGGGTTCATCTAGAATAATTATAGGCGGGTCGGGAAGCAGAGTTCTTGCAAGCGCCAGTTTTCTCTTCATCCCGCCTGAGTATTTCTGGTAGAGCTGGAAAGCGCTGTTTTCTAATCCCACCAACTTTAGAACTTCCATAATGCGCTCTTGCCGTTTGGGCCTCGGGACATTGTAGATCGAAGCGAAAAACTCGAGGTTCCTGTATCCGTTGAGCCTCCAAAAAAAGCCTCGTTCGCCAACGCTGAACAACGTGCCCAACGACTGTTTAACTTTCATTTGCTGCTTCACTACATCAAAGCCGTTGATGTAGGCATTTCCGCTGTCGGGAGGTAGTAGGGTGCAAAGGATTTTGACAAGGGTGGTCTTTCCTGCGCCGTTGGGTCCCAAAAGCCCGAACAGTTCTCCTTTTTTTATTTCAAAATTCAGGTGGTCAATAGCGTTGATGCTGACTGTTTTGCTGCGCTTGAAAAACCCGGCGTTAGAGTTTGGAACTTTTGACTTGAAGGTTTTGGTCAGGTCGACCGTTTGGATAGCATATTCGTTTTGCAAATACTAAACCTCAACTCTACACCAATTCCCTGCTTCGTAAACTTAACCTACGTGTAGCAAAAAGATTAATTGTTTTAGCTATAGCGTTGGCGCCTCAATTAAGTATTACTGCATGGTAACCTTTCAGAATTTATGGATAAAAGGAACAAGTTGGTTAACGTCAGCCGTTTTTTCTGAAAGAGCCATTTGCAGGTAAGCGCCGTACTTGTTAAAGTATGGTGCCCCCTTGCGGGAGAACAACGTTAGGACTTTGCTGTTATGGTTGATTTTGAAGCCCGCATCGTTTGCCTCATGCCCACGTATCAAAATTTTAGCGTTAACCCGTCTAAGAACTGCTTCTGTAACTACTTTGCCGAAAAGCTTTCCTATTCCCCTCGGCGATAAAGCAAAGTCTTGCACGTCTTCATCAGGATCGCTCCAAAGCAAATCCTCCAGAACAGTCTTGTTGCGGTTTTCATCAGCGTCAGCAATGTCATTTAAACTATTAATTTCTGGGGAGACTCCGCCATGGACCATAAGATAACTGTCAGGCACGTAAACAGCGTTGTAGAGGTGGCTCCATAAAGCCCGTGTCTTTTGATACGCAAACTTCCCGTTCTCTCCAAATTTGGCTTGGAATTTGGTGGGCAGGTCGTGTGGAGAAGCCATTAAGTCCGGTGGTCCTTCATGGTTTCCACGTAACAACACAACTTGACCTGGAAAAGCCAGTTTGAGCTGTAAAACTGCAAAGTACACTTCAGCTGATTTGTTGCCCCTATCGCCGTAATCACCCAAAAAAATCAGCACTGAATCTTTAGTAGCAGCAGTTAATCTGTCAATAAACTTGCTTGTTTTCAGGATAACTTGTAGGCTTTCCAAGTTACCATGCAGGTCGCCGATTACTAAAGCTTCACCTGACGGTTCAAGCGTAATTAAATGGTTATTAACTGTGAAATTGCCAATTCTTCCTTGCTCGCTCCTTAATAGCGTAGTGGCTTTGTCTAAAGTTTCAATGAAGTTATCGCTGGAAAGATCAGAGGCATCTTGCATAAGTTTGATTAAATCCAAAAAGAGACGCCTAGGTTAAGCAATTTGAATTCTAATTGAAATTGAGCTGAATACATCTTTTTCTATTGACCGTTTGAGATTGCTAATTTTGTCGATGGCTTCGTTGTAACTGTTTTCTTTGACTGCCCGATGCGTTTCGATACTTGCTTTTCTTCCCTTAAGTTGTTCAAGTTGGTCCATAAACGTTGAAAGGTTACGCCTTATCTCATCTAACTGTGCTGAAACTAAAAGTTCATCTCTTACTTTAGCGAGCTCCACGGATTTAAGTTGAAGCTTCTGCAGCGAGTCTTGCTTTAGCACCTCACCTATTGACTGCTCAGCTTTACGTGCCTTTTCATCCTTCAATTTGAGTTTGTCCTCAGCCATCAAATTCGTAAGCTTTTCTAAAATTTCTTTAAGCGCGGGGTAACCCGTCTGTTCTGTTGCTAAGGCTTCGAAAGGCTTCTCTAGGTACTGGGTCACTTTAGTCAATTCGTCCGGAGTTACTCCTGCGCCGCCTCCAGAAGTGGCTAAAGCCTGCATTTTTATAAATGGCTTCTGGAAATGCCTGAGCGAATGCTTAAGTTCGCAGTTTAACGTTTCTATTTCGGCGTTAATGACGTTAAGGTTATCGATTGGGCCTTTAGTTTTGAGCCCAGCAATCTTTTGTTCAAGTTCTACAATTTCTTTTTCCACAGGTGTTAGCTCACTTTTTATCTGATCTCTTTCAGCGCTAATTGTTTCCAATTGTTTTTGGACATTTTGAAGCTCGGTGAGAAGCTGGAAAGCTTCCTCCAAAGTCTTGGTTTTGATATATTCCTTGGTAATAAAATCATTGAGATTTCCGTATGTTTGTCTAGCCTTTTCGTATACTGCTAAGAATTTTCTTCTATCCATGATGAAAAACGGTGAGATTCTTGGAAACCAATTCTTGATGTCAATGTCATTTACCAGAAAAACCTTCTGGATTTCCTGAGCGTACTTGCTTAGGCTGTCGTAACTGATTTCTTCAGGGGCGGCGAGTTTTTTGAGGCGGTCAACAAACAGGTGGGCAAGCTTGTTTAAGGCTCTTGCTCGGTTGTAGACCTTCATGTTTCTTCTTTCAATTTCGCGGTTACTGTTATCGAGCAGCATCCTGCTTACTTCAGCAATGCCCTGCATTGTAAAGTTCATTTCGTCCCTTAACTTTTTAGCTTGGGCATGCACTGGCGAGAGAATAGAGGCGGTTTGGGTTTCAAGCCAACGCTTAACTTCGCCTGTTGAAGTAAACTGAAGTGCCTCAGACAATACGCTTCACTGCCTTAACTTGTATGTTGGCTTATTTATCAATTTTAGCCTTCATATACCCCAATTTCAAGGTGTTCACCAGGCAAATGAGCCCAAACAGGTCGATATCCCAAACACCAAAGCCTTTAAACCTCCAAAACACAACACTAACAGAACCGCAGCACAGGGTCAAAGTGAACAACATGAAAAGGTTAGGCGTTGCAGTTATTGGGACGGGTTTTTGGGGAAAAAACCATGCTCGAGCCTACAAGGAAATCGACTCCACAAACTTGATAGCCATTTGCGATGTAAACGCTGAAAGAGCTCAGGCTATAGCGAATCAATTCGGTGTAAAAGCTTACACTGATAGTACAAAGATGCTCAAAGACAGCGAAATCGAGGCGGTTAGCGTTTGTACTTGGTCAACAGTACTTGCGCAGGAAGCCCTTAAAGTTCTCAAGGCTGGAAAACACGTTTTGGTTGAGAAACCCATGGCTGCTGATTCAAAGCAAGCTGAGAAACTTGAGAAGGCTGCTCAAGAGGGCGATTTGGTTTTAACGGTTGGTTTTTTAACTCGTTTTATTCCTGGACTGCAGCATATTCGGCAAGCAGTTGAAAGCAAGAAAATCGGCGAATTTGTTTGTGCTACGGCGAAGCGAGTTACCCAGTGGCCTGAACGAATTGGCGACGTAGGCGTAATCAAGGACACCGCAATTCATGACATCGACGTTGTCCGTTACTTGACAGGCGAAGATCCCACCAGCGTTTTCGCCAAAACAGGGCATATGCATCATAAACAGTTTGAGGATTACGCTCATGTTATGCTTACCTACAGGGATGGTAAGAGCGCTTTTATTGAATCTAACTGGCTTACGCCATATAAGACTCGGACGCTAGTTGTGACTGGAAGCGACGCCATAATGAAGCTCGATTATATGACCCAGGAACTGTGGATTGAAGATGCAAAGCAAACAGTGCAGCCACGATACACTGTTGTCGAACCACTCAAGCTTGAACTGCAACACTTCGCCCAATGCGTTAACGAAAAGAAAAAGCCGTTGGTAACCGGTTTGGATGGCATAAAAGCATTGAAAATAGCCGAAGCCATCATGGCGTCTTCAGCACAAAACAAAGTTATCGAGCTGCAATAATCCTTTTTAAAGAAGGGATTAACATAAGACTTGTTTGTCTTGTTCTCCCTCAAACTTGTGGACTCGTGCAGCTACTTTTTTGGTTTCTGCAACAATCTTTGGGTCTTTGCTTTCTTCAATTTGCAGTTCGTTGCTTTCCAAAATCATTTTGAGCATTTCAGGTTCAAGTTCCGCGAGCATAAGCTTGGAGTTCGGAAGCAAACAGTGGCCGCCAATAACGTCGGGGAACATTACTGGTCGGTCATGCCTAGCTTGGTGTGTGTTCTCTATAAAGTCAACCGTCTCGTTGAAACTGATTTTTAAGTCGGGGTTAGCTGCGTTGTATTTACGTGTTAGGCGACTCATTTTCTGGAAGAATGTTATCATCCATGTTCGGTAGGTTGTTTCGAAAAGCTTGGCGAACTCTGCGTCGCTGCAGTTTGCGAGTTGCTTGGTTTTAAGTCCAGCCAGCTCAAAATGTTCCTTTGCCGCCAACCCAGCTTCAGGTGTAGCACCTCCAACATACTTTGTCCATCGCTTAAACTCTTTTATCATGTATTCTTTGTTTTTATGAACGCCCCGGCAGGGGGAATGGGCAATTAAACCGCTGCACTGTTTATGCAACTCGACAGTTGTGCCGATGGGCACGGTACTGTTTATGATTGTAAGGGCAGGCTGATATTTTTCGATGTAACTCTTCGAGATTTGTATGAACTTGTTTTTGTCTGGCACTGGAATGCAAATTTGAAGAACATCAATGGAACCACCGGGTTTTTTTAAGTTTGACGGCTCAGAGGCATCATATTCCTCCATTTTTTTTCTGTCAATGTCAACGCCGTAAACTTGGAATTTACCGCTTTCTTTCAAAATGGTATATACTGTTCCTCCAATTTCTCCAAGACCAACAATAAGTACAGACTGCATCCTTCGTCCCCAATTCGCTATACCAATCGCTAGTCTTAAACATAAATTATTCGCAAAAGAAAAAGAATGCAGATGTTTAGACCGGCTATTTGTGGATTGAAAACCGTCACAAATAGTAGACCCCTATCCCTACGAGTTACCGGATGCACATACAAGAGGGCGATTCCACTCGTCGCTTTTTACCTAAAGAAAACCTATGTAAAAAGTAGCCCCCTATCCTACTATCTCTCATCTAAGGCGGCCAGATAGTTGACATGTGGTTTCTAAATTGTTAGATCCAATTTTACCTATAGACACTTGTAGTAAAATTGAGACCCCTANNTCAGAGCTGGATCGCCTATTTACCTATTGAAAACCCATGTAAATAGTAGACCCCTCCCCCCTCTACGTCGGCTAAATAAGCCGACCTACAGCAAAGGTCTCTACGCATTTTATCTACGGAACTCTAAAGTAAAATGTGGCCCCCTCCACGCCTATCTCTTCTATGGGCGCTTGCTTTGTTGCTTGCTTCAATTTGCAATTATATTTTTTGTCTTCTATCATGCATGCAACTTAACTAACTCTCTACAAGCAAGACGGCACATCACAAACATAATCATACACGCAAACAGACACCTAAAACAAGTGTTTCTGAATTATTGCCTTTGAAGCAGATTCAGAAATGTTGTAGCTATGAAATCTATTTGTTCATCCGTTACGGCAGGGTGAATTGGAAGTGACAGCACTTGTTTTGCGGCTTTTTCCGTTTCAAGTAGATTGAAGTGTCCAAAGTTTTCTTTGTAATAGGGCATTTGGTGAATTGGGGTAGGATAGTATGCCTCTGCGCCTATGCCCTTTTGGTGCATTTCCTCAATTATTGCATTTCGCTCTTTCTCTGTTGCATCTATGATTCTGACTGTGTAGAGATACCAGCTTGGGCTTCGGTTAGCAAATTTAGGTGGCAACATGATTTTGTCGGATTTCTCTAAATTCTGTGTTAGTCTGGATGCGTGTTGTGCCCGCGCTTCAAAGAATTCGGGGAGTTTTCGGAGTTGGACTATGCCTATGGCTGCTTGTATCTCAGTCATCCGATAGTTGGTGCCTAAAATCTGCGATTGATACTTGACTTTTTCTCCGTGAGTTCGAACCATACGAACCTTCTCGGCGAGGTCATCATTATCGGTTGTGACCACTCCGCCTTCTCCTGTGCCAATATTTTTAGCTGCGTAGAGGCTCCAGCAAGCGATATCCGCTTGCGCTCCTGCAGGTTTTCCCATGTATGTTGCACCGTGGGACTGAGCGCAATCCTCAACGATGGCTAAACCGTCTTTGGCGGCGATTTCCCTAATCGGCTTTATGTCCGCAGGTAAACCGTACAAGTCCACAGGAACGATCGCTTTGGTTTTATTTGTTAGAGCTTTTTCAGTTGCATCCGGGGATAGAAGGTAAGTTTGAGGATCAATGTCAGCGAATACTGGTTTACCGCCAGCCAAAACTACCGCTTCAGCAGTTGCGACAAACGTAAAACTAGGCAAAATTACCTCGTCCCCAGCTTTTATTCCGGCTGCCATCAAAGCTGCATGAAGCGCCGCTGTACCCGTGTTCACTGCAATTGCATGGTTAACTCCAGCGAATTCCGAGTAATTTTTTTCAAACTCAGAAACGTTGGGGCCAGCACCTAACCCGCTGGTAAGCACGCCGCTTCTCATGACTTTGACTACTGCTTGGATCTCTTCTTCGCCGATTTTTGGCATGTTGATGGGAATCAAATCAGATCAGCTCCTCGCAGACGAACTCTAAACATGAAATATATTTCAACCTATCGGAGATACGCGAAAAATAGATTTCACTGTCTTATGCGCTGGCTTATCCACTGAACAACCGGCTTATTACAGAATTTTAGCTTTTATCTGTTAAACCAAAAACTTATTTTTCGATGTCGCTCCAGCCGTGCAAAGGGCTACCATCGCCATTATTATGAATGCAAAAATAAGGGTCAGGTTGCCGAACTCTGGCACTGTTGGACCCGGCGTCCCAGACCCAAATTGATTAGGCGATGTAGGGTTTGGTGTTACGTCAGGGGAGTCAGATATCACAGATAAAGTGTGGGAATCATAGTTGGCTTCGAAGACTTCTCCCTTGCTTGAATCGTAAGCCGCTCCGAAAGGCGTATTTCCCACAGGCACCGTTGCAACCACGGCGTTTGTTGCGTCAGAAATTATTGAAACGGTGTTGCTGCCAACATTGGTTGCGTAAATTTCACTTTGTCCTGAGTCATAAGCTGCATCTTGAGGGTTGTTGCCCACTGGGATAGTTGCAACTACTGTGTTGTTGCTGTCTGATATAACGGATATTGAATTGTCGCCGTAATTAGTTACGTAGATTTCTCCTGTGGCCGAATCGTAGGCAGCATAGTAGGGGCTGGTTCCAACAGAGACAGTTGCAATCACAGAATTGTTGACGTCAGATATGACTGAGACTGAGTTATTGCCGTTATTGACTACGAACAGTTCGCTTTTGCCTGAATCATAAGTAACACTCCATGGGTAAGTGCCCACAGTAACGTTTGTAACTACCGTATTTGTGGTATCTGATATTACTGAGACAGATTTGCCGTATTCATTAGCTACATATAACTCTCCGTTGCCTGAGTCGTAAGCTATGCCCAGTGGAAGAGGTCCGACGGTTATGTTTACGTTTGGAATCAGTCTGTTTGTGGTATCTGAAATAACTTGAACATTATGGTCCTCGGAGTTAACCACGTATACTTCACCTTTTGCTGAATCATAAGCTAAGTTTGTAGGCAGGTTCCCAACAGTCACGTTAGCAATAACGGAATTGCTGTTGTCAGATATGACCAAGACTGTTCGGTCGCCGGAATTAGCCACAAATATTTCGCCTTTACCTGAATCGTGTGCTACACCTTCAGGACTAGCTCCTACCCCAACAGTGGCGACTACTCCGGCAGCATGGACTACGTTGGCTACAAACAAAACAAGAATTAAAGCAGCAAGAACAGAAACAAAAGAGGTTTTTTGTAGACTCAACATAAAGGTAGCTTCTTTAGTATTCTTATAAGCGTTCTTACAGATTAGAGGTAAAATCAGGAGCGCGCGTGTCACCTTAGCCAACACAGCAACGCCGTAATCAGCCAAAAATAGGTGAGAAAAACCTGAAAACTTCATGTTGCTTCAATGAATTACTATGCAAAAGCGAAAGGTTAATAATGGAATGCTGAGGAGTAATGCTGGGTTTGCCGGTCAAAGGGCACGGGTTCCACCTGATCCCATTCCGAACTCAGAAGTTAAACCGCGTTCCGTTTCCAGCTGTAGTGTGGTCTTAGGCCACGTGAACCTGGGAAAGCTGGCAGCCCATTTTCCTTCTTAAACCAAAAGAAATTTCGGCAGATTTGGCATAGCTTTATAACTTACCGTTAATAGTTTTTTGGAAGTGGTGTAAAAAGTGAGTCTTATTCCAGCTAGCGCACTTATGCAATTATTGTCAGCGAATCTTCCAACTGTTTCTAAATCACAACTATTAGGAACAGGAGGAGACGCAATCACTCAGATACTTAGCTTGCTTACCTATGTCTTCTTTATTGTCCTGATTTTCTATGGACAGAGAATTCAAATGTATGTAATGATAAGGGAAGTAGAAAGCTCCCTTCACAAACTGAAGTACATCAAAGAGGAAGGTCGTAAGGTTGCCATTGAAGCGATAAAAGAAATTGGCAAGCCAACAACCGACCCCACAGCTCGTGTCGACCGCTATTTAGAGTACTTCACGATTGGTCCGCAGAGTATGGATCCCGCGGGTGTTGTTTACAAACTTGACCATATACTTGATGTCAGAGACGAACGGCTAAAAGATGAAGTCAAAATGATGGCTCCATCAAGCGACGAAATCCAAATCAATAACTTAGAAAACACGTTGGAAGCCGCGATGGCACTTAACTTCATCTACAAAGTAATACGGCACTACTACATACTAGGCAAGAAAACCCTAAGCCTCTATGTCATAATGCAGATTCAAATGATCTTACCTATGGTTATGAAGGAAGCTGAGGCTTACGCCAGCGCGCTTAAAGCATTCTCCTTTGGACAGCCAATCGGAGACGGAGTTGGCCCATTGATTGCAGCTAAACTAATGCATGGCTATGAAGTCCGGAAACTACCTAAAGATTGCGTGATGGCAACCGTTCCAATTGAGGGACGCACATGCTTAATCATCAAAGCTACAGGTCCAGGAGGCAACGTAGGCAAACCAGGCGACGCAGTTGAAGCAGTCATCGAAGAAAACGAAGGCAAAATCGGCAACGTTATCATGATTGACGCAGGACTCAAATTGGAGGGCGAAGACGTAGGAGAAGTAATTGAAGGCATCGGCTCAGCAATTGGCGGACCAGGTGTTGACGCATTCAAGATTGAAGAGAAACTGACTAAGTACAAGATTCCAATCAACGCTATAATAATCAAAGAAGACATCGGCGACGCAGTGTCACCAATGCGCAAAGAAATCAACGATGCAGTTGACAAAGCCATCGAGCGGGTCAGAAGCGTCATCTTGGAGCGAACCAAAGAAGGCGACAAAGTCATAATCGTTGGTGTCGGCAACTCAATCGGAGTCGGACAATAAAGGAGACAAAAGAAATGACCCAAAAACAAAACGACAAAAGCCAAACATCTCCCCAAACAAAAAAAATCTCAACCTACATCACTATCATAGTCTTAATCGTGTTGGCGCTTGCTATAGTGGCGTTAATTCTTGCGGCTAATGCGGCATTATTAACCCCGCCTGACTACACAGCTGCAGGTATACTTGCTCTTATCGGCGTAATCGCAATGACTATGTCAGTATTCACGCTCTATCAGTCAAGGAGGCAAACCGCAGAAATGAAAATTGAAATCCCCAAAGTAATGACTACAATCGGATGCAGCGATATGAAATGCGACTCCAAAACCACCCGGGAATTCCAACGAGGCGACTATGTGTACAAAGAACTTGATGCTCCATGCCAAAAATGCGCTTCAAAACAAATGATAACTGCCATCTACAAAGAAGTCAAGGAAAAAGAAAAGAAATATAATGTCTAAACTAAGTTTCTTTATTTATTTTTCTTTTTGTAAATCTAATAGCATATCTCTTTTCGTCAAGAGTTTGTTCGGCTGTCAACTAATCCGTTGTTAATTGCCAAGTTGACTGCTTGGTTGAAGGAAACTGGCTGAGGGTTAACGTACTTCTTTTTGATTAGTATGACCCAGATTTCATGGTGTTTTTCTTTGTTATCTACTAGGAAAGTTGCTAAGTCGGCGGGGTTGTTTGGTTCATAAGTGATTGAGCTATCTGTGCTCATCGGTGTGCTCCTAAGTTAAAATTTCGCATCCATCTGGCTTCATAAGTACAGTATGCTCAGCTTGAGCGACTGGCTTTCTTGTTACTTCAATAAACACTGGGTAACTCATGACAGCTTTCGTCTTTAGCAGCTCTTTAAACGCTGCTTTATGCTGCTCCTTGGGGACTACGCCGATGAGCCAGCGTTCAGCAAACGGCAACGTCCTAAAGTTGCCCTCAATGTGCTTGAGCAGTTTTTTGCTGTACTCGTTATTCACCGATTTTACTTTAAGCAAACGGTAAATTGTTTCTTGTGGAGAATCATCAACTCTGCCTTCCGCTTCAGGCAAGGTAACGAATGGCTCAATAGCGTAGACTTCTCCAGCCTTCACTTTGCTAAGAGACAAAGGCTGAGCCACGTTAGGGATAGATGTTCCCGCATGAATCAGGTAGCGTCCAACCGAGTGCCCTGTTAGGTTGCTGATTGGTTTGAAACCGCGGTTTCTAATGGTTGTTTCTATTAAGGTGCCGATTTTTCCCAGCTGCATGCCGCCGTGGATGCTATCTGTTGCGGTTTTTAGGGCTTGTTCAGCTGTGTTTGCCATGCTTCTGCCCTCGGGGTTAAAGCTAACTGTAAAAGCTGTGTCAGTCACGTATCCGTCAATTTGCACGCCTAAATCCACTTTAACCGTGGAGCCCGCTGGGATTGTGGAGGTGTCTCCTGGCGGTGAAGTGTAGTGTGCAGTCACCTCATTAATGCTGACGTTACATGGAAAAGCTGGTTTGCCGCCTTTCGTGCGGATTGTTCCCTCAACTTTCTCGCAGATGTCGATTACCGGCATATTTTCTTTAACGTAACTTCGCATTTCTTCCCTTGTTTCACGGAGAATCTTGCCTGAAAGCCGGAATTTCTCCAATTCTTCATTGTCGTAGGGCATTGTGGTTCACTTTTGATCTTATTTTGGTTAATGCGGTTGATGCTTAAATGCGTAACCTCTACTGCAAACACTTCTTTATTGAAACCCAGCGACCCTGCTCTCTTTATCTGGAGCAAAAGCGTATTTCTTTTAGGGCTTGTAGTTTTTAGGGTCAAGCAGTGCGAAGTTGTTGCCGCCCAGGTGGTAGAGCATCCGTGCCTTTTTCAAATCGTAGCCTTCTGCAAAGACACCCATATCAGCGTAGGCTTCCAGAATTTTGCCCACGTAAACGGTGTGGTCGCCGGTTGTGAATTTGTCTTCGACGCTGCATTCAAGGTGGGCTATGCATTCCCGTATTGCTGGCGCCTTCACTTTTTTGGAGGGCATAGGGGTAAGGTTTGTTTTTTTGAATTTGTCAAAGCTTCTGCCCGTTAGTGAGCCACATGCGTAGACGGCTTGCAGGATCTCTAGGGTTGGGATGTTAACCACGAATTCTTTTGATTCTTCAATCAGTGTGTGTGAGTGTCTTGTGGGTGCCATGCTGATGACGATAAGCGGCGGGTTAATTGACGTCGGCATCGCCCACGCAAGGGTTGTGATGTTGGGTTTGCCTGCTTTGCCGACGCATGAAACCAGAACCGTGTGCATCGGATGTAAAAGCCGATAGGCTGAGGTAATGTTTACTTGAGTTTTCGCTGACACATAAATCACCTATACAACAAAAATAATAGTTTTGCACTTATTTCTTTTTTCGTTTTCAACAAACCAGGATTACATAAAAGAGGCTGTTATGTTTGATTTTCTTCGAAAGAGTTTTATCCTAAAGGGTTATCTTCCCAATTTAAATGGTGATTTGATGGGTAGTGTTAGCCGTGTCTTCTTTGGCGCCGTCGTAGGCTTCATCGTTACTCTCGCAGTAGGCATACCTCTGGGCATTCTGTTGCCGTTCATCGGCCTTCTCATCGGCATGTTAGCCGGTGGATTTATCGCTGGAACCATTGCGCAGGGTGTAGTCCGTGGAGCTTTGGCTGGTTTGTTGGCGGGGCTGCTTGGTGCAGTGGCAATCGTGATCTTAGCAGTTGTCGCAGCTACATTGCTTGGTGGATTATCAGGATTTCTTTTTGGTGGGGTTTTAGGCACTAAAGTAGGGTTAGCAATAGGCGTCCTAGGCGGCGCCGTGGCCTCGCTAGGAGTGGTTCTCTGCACAGTTGCAGGCGTCATAGGTGGAGCATTAACAAAACGGAGAATCGGCATCGTCTATCACTACTGAGTTTCTCCCACACAATGCGGAAACGAAGTTAGTCCTTAGGGTTTCATTAGTTGTTTAGGGTTCGTGAAGGTTTTTGTTGTTTGCGTTTTGGGTTGCTTTCTTGGTTTAGCGTCTGGGGCGTTGGTAGGTTGCGCCTTTTAGCGTTCCTTAGCGCCTCCCCCCGTTGCCCTGCGCCTTTCCCCGCCTCTTAGCGTTTATTAACGCCTCAGACAAAAGAGTAAATGAGCCCCCATGACGTTAACTGAAAAAGTCTTCTTCACCGCCCAGCTTCAAAGCGCACACGCCTTACAAATCCCCAAGCTTATCCGATGGGAATTTAAATTAGACAACTCTCAAGCCCTAAAAGTCGGCATAAACTTCATAGACCAACACAAAAACTGGCAATTATTCTACTCAAAGACGGGCAGAGATTGACAAAGAACCATCCCAAAAATAATCAATGCAGAAGCTTGGTAGTCTTGGTCGCAGCCTATGTTTCAGAATTTGCTATGTTGTTAAAAACTGCCGTTTTATGTGGTATGGCCTTTTATGGGGGTGGCTCCCGCGCTTATCCCATTTTTTTTACCGTTCTTCCTCGACATATTTGAAAAATTGGCGAAGGAGACAAAAACGAAGGAACACAAAATCATCAACTGCCCACATTGCGGCAAAATTATACCTCGACAGACAGCTTCACGTTGAAATAGCGTTTAGTCATAGGCACGGATTTGTCGGAAGCTTTTGTATATTTGATGGCTCACATATGAAGCATAGGTACTTCGCATGAGGAAAAACGAAATGAAACTAACAAGATTCTTTGTGTATACAACTCTGTTCATTTTGGCGGCATTTGCAGCTTAAATAGTGTCAACAGAAGCAAACGTCTATGTTGCAGGTACCTATATTGCAGGATTCTTTCTCATCACGATGCTTTTCTTGTTCGCATTAGACGTTGTTGTAGGACTCCTGTGGATGCTTCTGTGGTTCGCGCGAAAATACGCCTGATGCCCTTGCAATGTACGCTGTTTTCGGGCTTTCAGACCTTCCGAAATTTGGGGGTATAGTAGGAAGAAGGCTTTTCGAGTTTTAGGTTATCATCACAACATATAAAATACAATAAATAATTCTGGGTTGACTTATCCTATATAGCCGATTTTTTGAAAGGCCTTGTAGGATGCCCACACGCTCTACGCTGATTCGTAGCGCCAAAATCTTAAATACTTGAACAAAACAACCTCAATTGAGGAACACTTTTGTCGAATCAGCCATCAAACGGAAATGCGTTGGACGAGTGGAAAGAAGCCCGTTCTATAATTGCCAGATTTGACAACAGCCTTAGTGATTTGAGGAAATACGGATTCAGCTTCGTCACCGCCCTCTTGGCGGCCAACGGTCTCATCAGCCAAGGCGGTACATCCGTAGTTACGGTCCAAGTCAAGGCAGCCATTCTCGTGGCGACTATGGGTTTGATTGTGGCTCTCAAGCTTCTGGATACTCACTATCGCCACTTCCAGGAGGCAGCTTCGATGCGTGGTAGAATCTTGGAAGGCCGTTTAAACCTCGACTTGACCAACGACATATCTTTCTTCTACGCGATGAATAGGTTTTGGTGGTATGTGCAGGTTCTTTATTACGGATTTGTGGGGCTGACAGCCCTGCTTGGAATTGCAATCTTATGGAGCAACATACCCCTCCTCATTATGATACTAGTGGCCGCTTTTGTTTCAGGGGGGCTAATTTATATCATCAATAAGCCTGAGAAGTCGTGGGCTTTGGGAGATTGGAGCGTCGACAACAAGATTGTGAGCCAAGGTACACCTGTGAGGATAACATACACAAATCTGAACTCGGAAGATCGCAAACCAGTGACGTTCAAGCTTTGGTGGAATTTTAAGAAGGAGTCAGAGATAACGAAAGGGGATTATGAACCCGCGAACGAGGTTGAGGTGAAGCTGAAGTACTTTGATAATTACGACTGGCTGTGGGAGACCGAAACTGTAGTTCCTGGTTTATATGAGCTTGCAATGTCCTCCGACGGAGTGCAAAGCAATGGGGGGACAGAAATGCCTCTGGAGAAAATGACAATTCAAATTACTCCCGCAGTGAAGAAGGACGGGCCAGTCAAGAACCTGCTGGATAAGAACTCGCCTTAGCCCGATCAATGAACAATGTAAAAGGGCTAAAGGTCTTCCAAAATCTGGGGGATATAGAGAGAAAAGTCTGCCGAGTTTTTTCTTGTCATCAGAAAATATAAAATACAATATAGGGGTGTGCAGAATTTAAATGG